>CAKPFO010000023.1 GCA_934153805.1 uncultured Clostridia bacterium
GCAGGAACATCGACTACAACATCAGATGGATACCAAATTCCAGAAGCGTTTACATGGCAAAAAGATGATGGAACAGATGTACAAATAAAAGGATATTGGATGAGTAAATATCAGTTAAGTAACTAATAAAATGTAAGGAAGTTACCTCTTAAAAGGATAATTTCCTTACAAGATAATTATAATAGAAAATTAAAAGATGTTTTATAGAAAAATAGATTTAGTATATAAAAATATATAGTAATTTAACAAATGAAAGGAGAAATTTTATGAAGTTAAATAAAAAAGCAATATTAACAAGTGTAGTAGCACTAACTATGCTACTAGGTACAAGTACAGTCCATGCTGCAATACAGTCTAGTGGGGGAACAGTGGCAAATAAAGATGCTATAACTTGGATGAAAAGTATAAGACAAATGGAAGGTGTAGGTGGAGGCTTTGGACTTTCTGAAACAATAAACAGTAATCTTACATCTAGTAGCGGTTCAAATAATATAGATGTTCATATGGAAAAAAATACAGAATATGGAGCTATGGCTATACTTTCGGCATCTAGCTATGGAAATCCAAATAAGATAACAAATGGACAAACAACAACAGGAAATGAAACAGGAATTGTAATTAATTTATCGGGTTATAATAATTCTACTAAGGCGTATTCCTATGAATGTACAGCCTCTACATTTCATAATACTGATACTATAGCTAAAATGCATAGTAAATACAGAAATAGTTATTATGATAATAATGGGGCAGCAAGAATCGGTGATGCAACAGCAGAAACGTACAAATGGCATGGAAGCGATTCTAGAACTTTTGGAAGTTCAGATGTCAGATTTAGTGACCATATGATTACTAGAGGTTACTATAATAAAAGCATATTTGACTATTTGAGCGATGGAGTAACAATGTATGGAGGTAGCTATAATTATAGGGCTACCCGCTGTGTAGTCATCGCAGGCGAAGGAATATAAAAATAAAGAGGTATACATTTTATAAACTTGTAAATAATTAAAATAGAGAAACGCGGTTGGAAAATGACAACAATTTTTCAACCGTGTTTTGCTTGTATTTGGGTAACGAAAATGTGAGCAACCAAATTAAAAAATCAAGTTTAGGAGGAATGTATATGAAAGATTATTTAGCCATTAAATCAGTAAATGCTATAGAGGTATTTGACTCTAGAGGAAATCCTACTGTGCAAGTAGAGGTTGTAACAGATGGAGGATTTTCTGGAACTGCGTTAGTTCCGTCTGGAGCATCTACAGGAAGCTTTGAGGCAGTAGAATTGCGTGATGGAGATGATAGGCTTGGAGGAAAAGGAGTAGCAGAGGCGGTTCGTAATGTAAATAAAAAGATAGCAAAAGACATAAAAGATATGAATGTGTATGAACAAAATAAAATAGATGAGAGATTAATAGAACTAGATGGAAGCGAGAACAAATCAAACTTAGGTGCAAATGCAACACTAGGAGTTTCTATGGCAGTAGCAAGAGCGGCTGCAAACTCGTTAGGAATGGAATTATATAATTATTTAGGTGGAATAAATGCTAAAAAACTTCCAACACCTATGATGAATATTTTGAACGGGGGAAAGCACTCTGACAACAATATAAGCATTCAAGAATTTATGATTATGCCAGTTGGTGGAAAAACTTTTAGACAAAAAATGGAAATGGGAGTAAATGTGTATCATAAATTAAAAAAAGTTCTTAAAGAAAAAGGATACAGTACGGCTGTTGGTGACGAAGGAGGATTTGCTCCAAATTTACAAGGAGAAGAAGAGGCTATAGAACTAATATTAGAAGCAATACAAAAATGTGGTTATATTCCGGGAGAAGATGTAGTACTAGCTTTAGATGTAGCAAGTACCGAAATGTGGGAAGAGGCAGCAAAAATAGGAAAAGAGGGCTACTATTTTTGGAAGAAAGATGTATTTAAAACTAGAGAAAAAATGATAGATTATGTAATAGAACTTACAAGAAGGTATCCTGTCGTATCAGTAGAAGATGGACTTGCAGAAGAAGATTGGGAAGGTTGGAGAATATTGACTGAAAAGATAGGAAGAGATGTAAAACTTGTAGGAGATGACTTATTTGTTACAAATCAAAAAAGATTAAAAAAAGGAATAAGAGAAGGTGCTGCAAATAGTATTTTAATTAAACCAAATCAAATAGGAACATTAACAGAAACGTTAGATACAATTGAATTAGCTAAGAAGAACGGATATAGAACTATTATTTCACATAGGTCAGGAGAAACCGAAGATACAATGATTTCTGATATAGCAGTAGCAACAAATTCTGGATATATAAAAGCTGGAGCACCATGTAGAACAGATAGAGTAGCTAAATATAACAGATTATTAAATATCGAAGAAGAATTATCCAAATAAAAAATCGTGCTTTAGATTTTCTTAAATTTAAAGCACGATTTTAAAATATTTTATTTATCTTCTTTATTTGATTTGTAAAGTTTAATTCCAAATACAACACATAGTATTATTGCTATAGTAACTATAACAAAGAATGTTATTTTTGCACCTGTTTGTGGAATTTTTTCAGGAGTTACTGTTTCATCTTTTTTTACTGTTAATTTAACTTTAGGAGTAACATCAGAAGAAACTACTGTTTTATTACCATTAGAATCTACGATATTATCTGCTGTAATTTCTACTTTTTTATTTGTTCCTAATACTACATCTATAATGCTAGAATCTACATTTTCTTTTAATGTTAATTTATATGAAAGTGTTGCTTCTTCACCATAACCTAATTTATCAATATGCCATACAATTACATTATTTTGTAAGTCTATACTAGCAGATACTGTTCCAATATTTGGAGATGTTACATATTCAAAATTGAAGTTATCTACTATTTCTTGTGGGAAATAGTCATATATATCAACATTTTTTAAAACGCCATCATCAGGAGCAACTAATTGTGATAATATTTTTTCAGTCACAGTTTCTTCAATTTCAGGGTCTGTTATATAGTAAAATTGGCCAACAAATGGATTTTCTGGAGTTCCAAAAACTTCTTCTGCAAGTTCTTTATAAGTCATACCAGTTTGAGAGTCTATAGCGGTTGTAACTCCTGTCATCATAGAAATTATATTTATACCATCATCAGCAAATTTCTTCAAAGCGTTTTTTGTGTTTGTTGCTGTTTCACCAGAATATTGAATTTTATTTGTTCCTAAAGAAATATTTGGTACGCCATCTGTAAGTAAAACTATAAATTTGTTTTCACAAGTTCCAGAGAATTGCTTACTTGCTACAGTAAGACCAGCTTCGATATCTGTTCTAACACCTTGGTCTGTAACGATAGACTCGATACCTGCTAATACATCAGATGATACATTAGTTAAAGGAGTTCTAAGTTTTGCATCTGTAAGAGTTCCTTCATCAGTTCCTGTAGAGAAACTAACAACACTAATTTTAACTGTGCTATGTTTTAAAAGTTCAGTAGCAAGAGTTTTTGAAGAATTTATAATTGCATTCATTCTTGTTCCACCAGTAGAAATATCCTCTTTCATGCTTAAAGAATTGTCTATTAAAAGCACAATTTCGCTAGGCTCATCAACAGGAGCTTTTGCATCGTTTTTAATTTTTAGACCAATTGTTAATTCTTTTTTGTCTAAATCATATTTTGTAAGTTTTTTCTCAAAACTACAATCATCATTAATTTTTATTGTACATATATTGTTTTCAACAATAGACATAACAGTTTTGTCTGCCTTTACTGTAACTGCAAAAACAGTACTTGACAATAAAATAATCATTACTAATAAAGTAATACTAAGTTTTTTAATGTTTTTCATAATATACCTCTCTTCTTTTAAATTTCTTTAATCATTATAATATAATTTGCTTTCTATTTCAACATTTTATGCAAAAAGATATAAAAATGTAATATTATCTAGAAAATTGAAGAAAAATGTGCTAATATAGTATGTACAACTAAAGGAAGGAAAATAAAATATGAAAAATATAATAGGAATAATAGTATCATATATATTTATAATAGTAGTAGTGATTTTAGCTAAATTGCTAGAAAAGCAAGGAAAAGAAGCTAGCAGAAAATTTATACATATAATACTTTCAAATTGGTGGTTTATAGCAATGTACTTTTTTACAAATTGGATATGGGCAAGCATTGTACCACTAAGTTTTATAATTATAAATTATATATCATATAAAAGTAATTTAATAAAAGTAATGGAAAGAGAAAAAAATGATGGTCTTGGAACAGTGTATTATGCAATTTCATTATTTGCAATTTCAGTGTTCACATTTGGAGTGATACATAAACCAGAGGTAGGATTAGTTTCAGTTTTAGTTATGGGATATGGAGATGGACTTGCAGGAGTGGTTGGAAGAGCCATTGAAAGTAAGACTTTTAAAGTAGGAAACACAACGAAATCTGTAGCCGGTTCGATGACAATGTTTTTAATTACATTTATGTTAGTTTCTATATTTTTAGGAGCTAAAGGAATAGAACTATTTGCAATAAAATCAATAATTATAGCTGCTATACTAACAATAGTGGAAGCGGTATCAGTAAAAGGAACGGATAATTTGACAGTACCCTTAAGTGTATGCATAATACTATCTTTAATGTAAAAATTAATAAATTATAAGGAATGAATAACAAGTGGAAAATATATTAGAAAAAATAGATAATCCAGAAGATTTAAAAAAATTGAATATATCTCAGAAAGAGCAATTAGCAAAAGAAATAAGAGAAAAAATAATAGATGTAGTATCAAAAACAGGAGGACATTTGGCCTCAAACTTAGGTGTTGTAGAGCTAACAATAGCACTACATAGTGTATTTTGCATGCCGCAAGATAAAATTGTGTGGGACGTAGGACATCAAACTTATGTGCATAAAATTTTAACGGGAAGAAAAGAAAAAATGGAAACTCTAAGAACTTTGGGAGGAATTGCAGGATTTCCCAAAACTAAAGAATCAGAGTATGATAGCTTTAACACAGGACACAGCAGTACATCTATTTCTGTAGCATTAGGAATGGCAAGAGCAAGAGACATTGAAAAAAAAGATAATCATGTAATAGCAGTAATAGGTGATGGAGCGCTAACAGGAGGAATGGCACTAGAAGCTCTAAATGATGCGGGAAATAGCAAAACTAGGTTAATTGTTATATTAAACGATAATGAAATGAGTATTTCAAAAAATGTTGGTGGAATATCACAATTCTTAACAAAGCTAAGAACAAAGAAATTTTATAAAAAGTCAAATAACTTTATTAGAAAAATATTAGAAAAAATCCCGGGAATTGGTCCTGCAATAATTAGAATAGCAAGAAGAATTAAGTATAGCTTAAAGCAATTAGTTTTACCAAATATGTTTTTTGAAGATTTAGGGTTTAAATATTTAGGACCAGTAGATGGACATGATATAGAAAGAGTAGAATGGATATTAAAACTAGCTAAAAAAGAGCAAGATAGACCTGTACTTGTACATATAATAACTAAAAAAGGAAAAGGGTATAAACCAGCCGAGGAAAATCCAGATAAGTTTCATGCAACTTCTAGTTTTGACATAGAAACAGGAAAACCTAAAAAAGAAAAAAAGAAAGATTATTCTGAGGTATTTGGAGAAAAAATAGTAGAACTAGCAGACAAGAATGAGAAAATAGTAGCAATAACTGCAGCTATGGCAGATGGAACAGGATTAAAAGGATTTAAAGAAAAATATCCTACAAGATTTTTTGATGTAGGAATTGCAGAGCAGCATGCTATAGGCTTAGCAGCAGGTCTTGCAAAAGAAGGACTAATACCAGTGGTTCCAATATACTCATCATTTTATCAAAGGGCATATGATCAAGTAATACATGATATATGTTTACAAAATCTTCATGTGGTTATGTGTGCAGATAGAGCAGGCATAGTTGGAAATGACGGAGAAACTCATCAAGGAATATTTGATTTATCATTTTTTAATATAGTTCCAAATTTAACAGTAATGGCTCCAAAAGATTTTGAAGAATTACAAAAAATGTTAGAATATGCCGTTAATGACTTGGATTCTCCAGTAGTTATTAGATATCCAAGAGGTGGAGAAGCACAAGATGTTACATTTGACAAACACGAAAAAATTGAATTAGGAAAAGCAGAGGTTCTACAAGAAGGAACAGACTTAACAATAATAGCAATAGGAAAAATGGTTGCAAAGGCAATTAAGTTAGCAAGAGATTATGAAAAGCAAGGAAAAAAAGTAACCGTAATAAATGCAAGATTTTTAAAGCCATTTGATACACAAACTATATTAAAATATATACAAGAGTCAAAAAATGTAATAACAATAGAAGATAATATAATAGAAGGCGGACTTTCTACAAAAATAAAAGAGTTAATAGTGGAAAATGAGTTAAATGATATAAAAGTGAAAAGTTATGCATATCCGGATAAGTTTATAGAACATGGAAGCGTAGAAGAGTTGGAAAATAAATATTTGTGGAAAATGTAACTTTATAATATTTTGTGTCTTTTCTAAATCACATTCACAAAGCTTGTTTGGATGTGTGCACGGTATTTATTATCAAACTTGTTAGTTATAATTAGGAAAGGAAATTTGTTTAAATGGAAAGAAATGACGATGACAAGCTCCTTATTGCAAAGATAGAAGATAGATATAAGTTTTGCGAAACAAGAAATAAAATACAGACAACTGACTTTTTAGATATGAGACAACAAACAATAGTAGAAAAATATATAAAAGCTAAAAAAATAGCAAATAGTATGTTTGTTGGAGGATATGATGAGGCAGAAAGAAAAATGTGTGCATTTTATCCACAAAAGTTAGAAAACGTTAAAGAAAATATAAATTGGAATGAGTATATAAAAGTAATTAGAATTTCTTTGCCAAACGAAATGGTTGGACAGTATGAACATAGAATATATTTAGGAGCTTTAATGAAACTAGGAATTTCTAGAGAAAAAGTTGGAGATATATTAGTAGATGAAAAGGGAGCAGATATTATCATACATCCAGATATATTAAAATTTGTTTTGAATAATTTGCCAAGTTTGACTAGATTTAGTAAATCTAAAATAGAAGAAATTCAGTTAGAAAATTTAAGAAAAGCAGAAAACAAAAAGGAAACTACAACCATAACAATACCTTCAATGAGAGTAGACAACATTGTTTCTGAACTTGCAAAATGTTCAAGAGGAAAAGCAAATGAACTTTTAGAAGCAGAACGAGTATTAGTAAATTATGAAATCGTTCAAAAGAGTTCTAAAGAAATAAAACAGGGAGATATAGTAACAATAAGGGGCAAAGGAAGGTTTGAAATAAAGGCGATTGTAGGTAATACAAGAAGCGGAAGAATCTTACTAGATGTCGAAAAATTTTGCTAAAATATATTGTAAATTTGTTGACTTTTGAATATGTATTAAGTATAATAAATATAGAAATGAGCGACCACAGAATGTGGCGTGTCGCTAAAGATGTTTAAAAAATAAAATTAAAATGCATCTCTATTGACCAGACAGAGATGTGTTTTTTTGTTGTCTAAATTTTCTTATTGTAACTAAAAGAGCTACGAATAAGGCAACAGCGACAACAGTTACTATTGCAAGTTCAAAAAGTAATATGTACATAAAGATAATACAAACTTGTTCTAATAACATATGCACCGCCTCCTTTCGGTTGGAAGCGACACGCACAAACTCTGTTTTGCTCATTTCTATATAAAGATTATAAATAATAAAAAAGAAAAAATCAAGTAAAAAGACAATATTAACCAAATAAAATTTCGACAAAAAATGACATGCTGTAAAGAAAAAATATCCAAAAAATCTCCTAATTTGTCTTGATAATACATACGGTATTGTGATAGAATAAAAACGTAAAAATATAGACTAAATGAGAAATGGAGAAAAAAATTGGAAGACAGAAAAAAGTACATTAGAAACTTTAGCATAATTGCACATATAGACCATGGAAAATCAACATTAGCAGACAGGTTAATAGAAATGACAGGAGTTCTTTCTAAAAGAGAAATGGAAGCACAAGTGCTTGATAACATGGATATAGAAAGAGAACGTGGAATAACAATAAAGTCTCAAGCTGTAAGAATGAGATATAAAGCTAAAGATGGAAATGAATATGAACTTAATTTAATAGACACCCCTGGGCATGTAGACTTCAACTATGAAGTATCAAGAAGTTTAGCAGCATGTGACGGAGCAATTTTAGTTGTAGATGCAAGCCAAGGAGTAGAAGCACAAACTCTTGCAAATGTATACTTAGCAATAGATAACAATTTGGAAATATTACCAGTTATAAACAAAGTAGACCTTCCAAATGCAAGACCTGATGAGGTAAAAAAAGAAATAGAAGATATAATAGGAATACCAGCAATGGACGCACCTTGTATTTCAGCTAAGTCTGGCTTAAATGTAGATGAGGTTTTAGAAAGAATTGTAACAGATTTACCTGTACCAACAGGTGATGAAAAGGCACCTTTAAAATGCTTAATATTTGACTCAATTTATAATGACTACAAAGGTGCAATTGCCTATGTAAGAGTAAAAGATGGAACAATAAAAGTAGGAGACGAGATTTTACTTATGGCTTCTGGAAAAACATTTGTAGTTACAGAGGTAGGACATTTTGAACCAGGAACATATGAACCTTGTGATAAATTAGAAGCAGGAGAAGTAGGATATATTGCCGCAAGCATTAAAAATCTTTCTGATGTTAGAGTTGGAGACACAATAACATTAAAAGAAAGAAAAGCATTAGAGCCATTACCAGGATACAAAAAAGTAAATCCGATGGTTTATTGCGGACTATATCCAATTGATGGTAGCGATTATGAAAATTTAAAAATAGCACTTGAAAAATTACAATTAAATGATGCTGCATTAGAATATGAAGCAGAAACATCAAATGCATTAGGTTTTGGATTTAGATGTGGATTTTTAGGACTTTTACATCTAGAAATTATAGAAGAAAGACTAGATAGAGAATTTGATTTAAGCTTAATTACAACATCACCATCAGTTATATATAAAGTATACAAAACAGATGGAACTATGATAGAACTATATAATCCATCAGACCTTCCACCAGCAAACGAAATATCATACATGGAAGAACCATTTGTAACAGCAGAGATTTTAACACCAAAAGAATTTGTTGGAAACATAATGGAAATTTGTCAAAATAGACGTGGTATTTATATAGACATGAAATATTTAGATGAAAATAGGGTAACATTAATATATGAATTACCACTTAATGAAATAATATATGACTTTTTTGACAACCTAAAATCTAGAACAAAAGGTTATGCATCTTTTGATTATGAGATAAAAGATTACAGACGTTCAGATTTAGTAAAATTAGATATTTGGGTAAATGGAGAAGGAGTAGATGCACTATCTTTTATAGTTCATAAAGATTCTGCATATGATAGAGGCAAAAAGATGATAGAGAAGCTTAAAACATGTATTCCAAGACAATTATTTAGCATACCTCTTCAAGCAGTAATTGGTGGTAAAATAATAGCAAGAGAAACTATTTCAGCAATGAGAAAAGATGTGCTTGCCAAATGTTACGGTGGAGATATTACAAGAAAGAAAAAATTGCTAGAAAAACAGAAAAAGGGCAAAAAGAAAATGAGACAAATCGGTAATGTAGAAATACCACAAGAAGCATTTTTAAGTGTATTAAAATTAGATGAATAAGAAAAATAAATAAGGCACCCAAATGCTGGGTGCCAAGGCATAATTAGCGGTTGAGCAAATCATTTAAATGCTTTATTTCATCTAAAGTATTTAAATATTGCTGATTATATAAAGCGTAGTTAGCTTGATGCTGCTCAATTTGGTGCAAATACTTAGGAAGAAAAGCACCTAAGTAAGCCAAAGAATAATAGTCACCAGACTCGGCGTATCTTTGACGAATGGCAATATAATTTGTAATTGAATCTACACTTGATTTTGCAGATTCAGCAGATGACTTCTGCTTGGCAGCTAATTCTTTTAATTTATAGATTTTTTGTAGCAACCGGTTTTTATGCCACTTTTTCAAAAATGAAGTTATCATAAAGTATACCTCCTGTTGAAAAAATATTTTTGAAAATTTAAATGTAACTGGTAAGAGTATATAATAAAAATTACAGAAAGTCAACAATTATGTAAATAATACAATAATGAAATAAATTGATTATACTAAATTTTATATAAAGATTATGAAATTTAAGAAAGGAGAAATTCGTATAACAAATATATTTACACTATACGAGGAAATTATATGAAAGAAAATAAGTCAAAAAGGCCAAATATGGACCGATTAAAACAAGAAAAAGAGCTAACAGCTCAATATGATGACCAGATAGAAGGAAGAAACTCAGTTATTGAGCTACTAGAATCTGGAAGAGATGTAAATAAAATATTTATACAATCTGGCGAAAGACATGGTTCAATAAATAAAATTATAGCAATGGCAAAAGAAAGAAAAATATTAATAGCAGAAATGAGCAAAGAAAAAATGCAGCAAATGTCACAAACAGAAAATTATCAAGGAGTAATTGCTATTGTACCACCATTTGACTATGTAGATGTAGAAGACATTTTATTAGAAGCAAAGTCTAGACAAGAAGAACCATTTGTAGTATTATTAGATGGAATAGAAGACCCACACAATTTAGGTTCAATAATAAGAACTGCGGAAACTGCTGGAGTACATGGAATTATTATACCAAAAAGAAGAGCAGCAAGTGTAAATTCAACTGTAAATAAAGTATCAGCAGGTGCAGTAGAACACATGAAAATAGCTAGAGTTAATAATATGGTAGATACAATAAAATATTTAAAAGAGCAAGGCTTATGGATTTGCGGAACAGATATGGATACAAAAACATATTATTATGACCAAGATTTAACAGGACCAATAGGAATAGTTATTGGCAGTGAAGGTTTTGGAATGAGCAGATTAGTAAAAGAAAATTGTGATTTTCTAGTAAAAATCCCAATGAAGGGTAAAATAACATCATTAAATGCTTCAGTTTCGGCAGGAATTGTAATGTATGAAGCAGTAAAACAAAGAAGAATTTAAAAAAGAGAAAGGGAGAAAAATTATGTATTACGGAAGAAAAAAAGGAATTATAATAGCAATAGTAGTTGTGGCAGTAATTTTAGTATTAGGAGTTGCAGGAACATGTGTGTATATGTTCACAGATTTATTTAAATCTAATCAAGATTTATTTTGGAAATATATGGGTAAGGTAGTAGAAAATACACAAACTCCAGAAAACACACAATTAAGTGAAATAGCAAAACTTCAAGAACAAAGTCCATATGTAGTAAATGGAGAATTAACAGCAAACTATGATGGAAAGAACACAAAGATAAGTGGAGCTTTAGAAAAAGCTAAAATCACAGTAGATAGTGAAGTTGACAAAGCAAATGACTATGCATATGTAAATTTAAAAATGGATTATGCAGATAACTCATTATTTGATATTAAATATGTACAAGACGATGATGTATATGCATTAAAATCAGATGAAATAGTATCAGCATATATAGGAGTAAGAAACAAAAACTTAAAAGTGCTAGCTCAAAAGTTATTAGGAAGCGGAGTAGACACAAGTGCTATCCCAGATAGTATAGAAGCTGTAAGCTATGCAGATTTACTAAGCTTAAGTGAAGAAGAAAAAACAAATATATTAAATACGTATGCTACTGTAATAAAAGACAGCATAAACCAAAATAACTATAGCAAACAAACAGAAGCGGTTATAGAAAAAGATGGAGTACAATATAAAACAACATCATACAGAGTAGACTTAAGCCAAGCTGAGGTTTCAAGCATTATTGTAAAAGTTCTAGAAACATTAAAAACAGATAATATGACACTAAATATTATTTCTACAAAAATGCAAGAAATGGGAATAGCAGAAGATGAAGCTTCTATAACTAATATAACAGACCAAATAGATAGTTTAATAGATGATGTAACAGAAACAGAATTTACAGATACAGCATTTGTAGTATATGCATATAAAGGACAAGCAATTGCTACAGAAGTAATTTTAAGAAATACAGCAAAAATAACATTATATACAACAAATTTAAATAATCAACAAAAAGTAACAGCAAAAGTAGAAAACCTAAGTGATACAGATGATTATAAAGTAATTACAGTAGATATGAGTGCTCAAAATACATCAACAACATCAACAATTACAGTAAAAGTAAATTGTGATGGACAAGAAGGTTACTTAAATATACAAAATACAGGTTCTGCAACACAAAGAAGCTTAAATACAGATGTAGAATTAAGTGCTACAATAAATGATGAAACAGTAACATTAAATTATAGCCAAACTATGGAGTTTGTACCTTCATTAGAAAATGTAGAACAATTAGATAATACAAATTGTGCAATATTAAATGACTATCCAACAGATGATTTAAACAATTTAATACAAGCATTAATGCAACAAATTATAGTTGTATATGCAAATAAAGCACAAACATTAGGAATGTAAAAATTAGATATTAGAGGTTAGAAATTGGAATTTACAAAAGGAGATATCCAATTTTCAACCTCTAACTTACAAATAAGGAGGATTCAAATGAAAAGATTAAGGAGTTTTTTAATAGTAGTGGCAATATTATTATTTGGTATTCTATGTATGCCAAATAGTGCATATGCAACACTTCAATCTAATCCGTCAACACAGTATGTAACAAAAAAAACACCAGTTACTTGGTTATCAGAAATAAGAAAAATGGAAACAACTGGTGGGGCAATGGGACTAACAGAACAGCTAAATTCAGATTTAACACCAAAAACAGATTCAAATAATATAGATGTTCATATGATGAAAAATACAGAATATGGTGCAATAGCAATACTTTCAGCTTCAGGTTATGGAAATCCAACAACAATAATGTCTAGCACTATTAAGACAACAACAGGGAATAAGACAGGAGTGTATTATAATGTTGAAAATGCATTCCAAAACAAATATACAGAAACTGTAGCAGGAGGAATGATGCAAAGCGATATACAAAATTTTAATGTAAAATATATAAACATATATACTTCTGATAGTGACCAAAAAGTAGGAGATGCGCTTAATATAAAAACATGGCACGGTTCACAAAGTGACGGTCGTGTTTTACGGAACAGGAAGTTCGGGTGGGCAAGACCCTTCATATGCAAGAAATTATTCATATGGTATATTCGCAGTATCACATGTAAGTTGGTATTATTATAGCTATTATTCCCGTGGTGTAGCTGTATGTGGCGAAGGATTATAAAATCAATGTATATCTAAGAGAGGACTAGAAAAATGAAGAAAATTGTAGAGCTATTAAAAAATAAAAAAATAGTTTTCATAGCACTAGCAATAATTGTTATTGCTAGTTTCTCTTGCATTTTTACTGTACAAATAGTTCGAAATATAGAAAGAAAAAAGATGGAACAACAGCCTTTGCTAACATATGAAGCAATAAGAAGCGAAGATGAAGACGAAGACCAGCAAGAATATAACATAATAATTAAAATAACTAGTGCAGACGGTCTAGAAAAAATAACATACAAAAAGAAAAATAGTGAAGATGAAATGACATTAAATTGCAAAGGAAAAAATGTAGTAGGAATAGATTACACAGTAACAGTAGGAGAAAACTATGATTTTAAAATAAAACAAGTTGGAAAAGACGAAGTGACAGAAACTATATGCTATGAGGTGCCTTCTATAGAAGGTAACTATGCACTTGTAAATGGAGTATATTCTAATACACCAGATTTAACTGGATATGACCAAAGATACACAAGATATTTGACTGCAAATGGAGATAATTTAGATGTTGGAAATTGGATAAGTGCAGAAGTACCAACAGACTGGTATAGTTATAAAGAAAGCAAATGGGCAAATATATATGTAGAAAATAATGGAGAAGATGTGTATTACACTTGGATACCACGATATGCTTATAAAGTAGATACAACTGCTAGTACAGCAGGTAACGAAAGAACAGATGTAAAATTTGTAGATATGAACAATAATTATAAAGATGAAAGTGGAAACGAAATTACATGGCAAGAATTAAAAGCACAAGGTTACCAAATACCAGCAGCTTTTAGATGGAATGGAACAAAAATACCTGGGTATTGGGCAATGAAATATACAGCAGGAGATATAATATCACCATCTATAATTTACTATAGTATGGTTGCATATAGAGGAAAAATTTCAGTAAGCGGAATAACACTAAATACAAACATAACAAAAACAAATCCAATAACAAAATATACTTTTTCAATAAATGGAGAAATAATGCAAACTATAGAAGATGCGACAGAAGTAGCAAATATAGCAAGTAAGACTATAGAATTTACAAATGTAAAAGAAGGCGAAAACGTTATAAATGTTACAGGTTTAAATGCAGCAGGAGAAATTGTAGGAAGCATGACAAAAGTATATGAACCTGCAAAAGTAAATGAACCAGATTTAAGTGGATTTGACAAAAATACAACATTCTATGTAACATATGATGAAAATCAAGATGAAACATCAACTATACCAATAAGTAATGACGCACCAGAAGATTGGTATGAATATGGTGAAGCAAGATGGGCTAATATAGTAGTAAGAAATAATGGATTAGAAACATATTACACATGGATTCCAAGATATGAATTTATTGCAGATTCAGTTAACCAAAGAACTACAGTACATTTCATAGAAGGAACAAGAAATACACCAACAGATACTTACCAAATACCAGAAGCATTTACATTTAATGGGGTAGAACTAACAGGATACTGGGCAATGAAATACACTGCAGGAGATGAATCAGCACCATTATTTAGTACAGAGCTTACAAGTACAAGCAGTAGCATAAAGACAAAAGGAATAACTGGTACAAAAGTAGCCGATGGACAAAAATATAGATATTATATAAATGGAGAATATAAATACGAAACTACGGATAAAAACGAAAACTATGAGTATACAGGACTAAACAGTGGAGAACTATATACAATTTTAGTAGAAATAAGAAATAGCACAACAAATGCGTATATAGGAACAGTAGTAAAACAAATAAAAACAGGAGAACCAAACAAACCAGAACTACTTGGATTTAATACAAATAACACTTACTATGTAACATATGATGATGCAGGAAATGAAATAATTGGAGATAAAGTAACTAGTGATGGAGCAAATGCACCTTCTAATTGGTATGACTACAGTGTAAGCAAATGGGCAAATATAGTCGTAACAGATGGAACAGTTACAGATGGAGCAATAACAGGTGCAACAGTAACTACCTACTACACATGGATACCAAGATATGAATATAGAATTATTTCAAGTGAGCAAGCTAAGAAAGAAACGGGAAGAACAGAGGTAAGGTTTATATCTGGAATGTCTACAGATGTAGATACTGGATGGCAAATTCCGGAAGCATTTACATTTAACGAAAAGGAATTGACTGGATACTGGGCTATGAAGTACACTGCTGGTGGCTAAATTTGAAAAATAAAATGAAAAAATCTCTTGACTAACATAAAATAAGAGACTATAATAACAGTATAGTTAAAAACAAAAATGAGACAAAGTAAAATAAAGGTTGCTTATAAGAGAGCATTTGTTATAAGCTGAAAGCAGATGCAAGTAAACATATTTGAAAAACTACCTCATTGTTTCTAAGGAACTTTCAATACAAAATTATATAAAAATAACTTTTGTAGAAGAACGAAAACTTAGACGTGCAAGCCTTACGTTATAAAGGAAAAGAAAGTTAAAAAATAGGGTGGAACCGTGTATAAGCACCCCTAGGTATTAAATTTTAATATCTAGGAGTGCTTTTTGTATGGAAGTAGAATGCTAAAAAGGAAAAATAAAATTCTAATTTCCGACACCTAAAATAGAGGAGGAATAAAAATGTTTAAAATTAAATTAGACGGTGGAAAAACAATGGAAGTAGAGGAAAAAATGTATTGGCATACAACAGCTCATATATTAGCACAAGCTGTAAAAAGACTTTTCCCAAACTACAAATTAACAATAGGACCAGCTATAGAAAATGGATTTTACTATGATTTTGATGTAGAAAAATCATTTACAGAAGATGATATAGCAGCTTTAGAAGAAGAAATGAAAAAAATTATAAAAGAAGATTTAGTTATAGAAAGATTTGAACTTTCAAGGCAAGATGCTATAAAATTAATGGAAGAAAGACAAGAACCATACAAAGTAGAATTAATTAAAGATTTACCAGAAGGAGAAATAATATCTTTCTATAAACAAGGTGAATTTGTAGACTTATGTCGTGGTCCACATTTACCAAGCACAGGAAAAGTTAAAGCAATAAAATTAACATCTATGTCATCAGCATATTGGAGAGGAGATGCAAGTAAACAAACATTACAAAGAGTTTATGGAATTTCTTTCCCAAAAGCAAGTGAACTAGAAGAATACTTACAAAAACTAGAAGAAGCAAAACAAAGAGACCATAGAAAATTAGGTAAAGAATTAGGAATATTTATGACTAATGACTTAGTTGGAAAAGGTTTACCAATGTATTTACCAAATGGATATATTGTTTGGGAACTATTAGAAAATTACATAAAAGGAAAAGAAAAGAAACTTGGATATAAACATGTTTTAACTCCACCACTTGCAACAGTTGACTTATATAAAACATCAGGACACTGGGATCACTACAAAGATAATATGTTTCCAAAAATGGAAGTAGAAGGTGAAGAATTTGTACTTCGTCCAATGAACTGCCCACATCACATGATGATTTATGCAAATGATATACATTCTTATAGAGATTTACCAATTAGAATTGGAGAGGTAGCAAGAGATTGTAGATTTGAAGCAAGTGGAACATTAAAAGGAATAGAAAGAGTTAGAACATTCTGTCAAAATGATGCACATCTATTTGTAACAAAAGAACAAATAGAATCAGAATTCCAAAGTGTTGTTAATTTAATACTAGAAGTATACAAAGAATTAAATATTACAGATTATCATTTTGAATTATCACTAAGAGATCCAGAAGATAAAGTAAAATATTATCCAGATGACGAAATGTGGAACAATGCTGAAAACACATTAAGACAAGTTCTAGATGATATAGGAATCCCATATGAAGAAAAAATAGGAGAAGCAGCATTCTATGGACCAAAACTAGATGTTCAAGTAAAACCAGCAGTAGGAAATGAATACACGTTGTCAACTTGTCAATTAGACTTTTGCTTACCTATGAGATTTAAACTATCATATGTAGACAAAGACGGAGAAAAGAAAACACCAGTAGTATTACATAGAGCTATTTTAGGAAGTATAGATAGATTTATAGCATACTACTTAGAAGAAACAAAAGGAGCATTACCAACATGGCTATCTCCTGTACAAGTAAAAATATTACCTATAACAGATAAGCAACTAGACTATGCAAAAGGTGTATACAATAAACTATTAGAAAAAGGTATAAGAGTAGAATTAGATAGCAGACAAGAAAAAGTAGGGTATAAAATTCGTGAAGCTCAAATGGAAAAGGTTCCATACATGTTAATAGTTGGAGATAAAGAAATAGAGGCAAATGCAGTAGGAGTAAGAACTAGAAAAGACGGAGATATAGGACAACTACAAGTAGATGAATTTATTTCTAAGATTGAAGATGAAGTAAAAGGATTTTAAAATAGTATTAATATAAACATAAAATGGCAATCATAGAAATATGATTGCTATTTTATGTTAAATGTAGTATAATATAATTAACTAATGGTGATGTTTGGAAAGGAGATGTTATTAGGACATTATTCAAGGAAGCCAAGAAAGAAAAAGTAGAGGTTACAGTAGAACGGCTAAAAAGCAAAGTGTATGTAGTGATTGACAAAAAAGGAGACATTACAAAAGAAGCCATCCTGGTTATGCCAAAGAAAAGTCAAATGGACGAATTTGAATATCGAATACAAATGGTAGCCTTGGAAATCAACAAGAAGGGAATAGAAATAAGCGAGCAGCATATTGGAGAAGGAAATTTTATATGTGTATGAATCACATTATTAGAATGATGCAATCTAACAGATGCAGAATTTTTTTGAAATACCAATTGAAAATTGAGGAAAAAGGTGCTATAATAAAAAAGTAACTGTAAATTTTAAAAAAGTACTATCAAATAAAATTAATTGATAGTCAGAAAGGACCTTTATGAGAAAAGTGACAGCTGAGTATTTAGGACATGGAAAGTATGAGGTAGCAGCAGAGGGAACAGATGGAAAAACAGTAAGAAAACAGTTTAAAGAGCCGTTTTTTAAAGATCCAAAAAAGTATGCAGGAAACATTGAAAAAATGGTGAATGAATTTGCAGCAGAAGAGATAGAAGTGGATAAAAGAACTGTAAGAGACCAGCTCGTGGCAGCTGCCCAGAAGGCTGAAAGAGAGTTTCCTAATCTGATGGCGTAAAGGAGCAAAAAAATATCAAAGTGAAAAAGAATTGGAAATTTCCAATTCTTTTTTTGCGGTGTTCGGCCTTCTATAAAAAATAATAGTATGTTGTTTACTTCAATTGCACTCACATGAGTTCGTTTGATCGTTTACGAAGTATTACAAAACAATATATTATCAAACATTTTTATTAAAGATTGGAATGTTGTGAATTGCAAGAATATAGCAGAATTAATTAAAAAGTTAAACACAATTTCTATTGTTAATACACAATAATTATGATATACTTTGTGTGATATAAATTAAGATTAAAAATAAATCAAATATAAAAAGATAAACGTACACAATGAAAGGAAAGAGATAAAATGAGATTAGATAAATTTTTAAAAGTTTCTAGAGTAATAAAAAGAAGAACAGTAGCAAATGAGGCAGCAGATGGAGGAAGAGTGTCTGTTAATGGTAAAGTTGTAAAGCCAAGTTATGATGTAAAAGTAGGAGACATAGTTGAAATTAAATTTGGAGATAAAGTGTCTAAATTTGAAATTATAAAAATACCACAAGTACAAGGAAAAGATATGGGAGAATTAATAAAAATATTATAATTTATTTTATATGTTGATGGTCAAATCTATAACTTTATAATATATTTTTTGTCTCCTCGTTCGAGCTAAATTATTTAGAAATTCTAATATAAATTTGACGGGACCCTTTCATTTTTTGCAAAAATGAACATTCCCCGTAAAATTTATATAAGAATTACTACAATAATTTCCTCTCAATACGTCGACTGTAAAATATATTATAAAGTTATAGATTTGACAATAGATAAAGCAATTGAAAGAAGGAAGAAAAATGTCAGATTTTGTTCACTTACATATACATAGTGAATTTAGTTTATTAGATGGAGCAAATAGAGTAAAAGAGATACCAGTAATAGCAAAAGAACTAGGAATGAATGCTATAGCTATTACAGACCATGGAGTCATGTTTGGAGTAATAGACTTTTATAAGGCATGCAAAGCAAATGGAATAAAGCCAATTATAGGATGCGAAGTCTATGTGGCTCCACGTACAAGAAAAGATAAAGATGCCAATTTAGATAGTAAATATAATCATTTGATTTTGCTTGCAAAAGATAATGAGGGATATAAAAATCTATCCAAATTAGTATCTTTAAGTTATACAGAAGGATTTTACTATAAGCCACGTATAGACAAGGAATTGTTAGAAAAGTACCATGAAGGTCTAATATGTTGTAGTGCTTGTCTTGCAGGAGAAGTAAGCCAAGCAATTTTAAATAATGACATGGAAGAAGCTAAAAGAGTAGCTAACTGGTTTAGAGACTTATTTGGAGAAGACTACTATTTGGAAATTCAAAATAATGGTGTAAAAGAACAAGTACTTGTAAATCAAAAATTAATAGAGCTTTCTAAAGAACTAAATATACCGCTTGTTGCAACAAATGATGCGCACTATTCAAGAAGAGAAGATGCATACAATCATGAAGTACTTTTATGTATTCAAACCGGAAAGAAAATGTCAGATGAAGATAGAATGCGTTTTGAAACAGACGAATTATATATAAAATCACCACAAGAAATGAGCGATTATTTTTCTAATGTACCAGAAGCTATAGAAAATACAGTTAAAATAGCTCAAAAGTGCAATGTAGAGTTTGAATTTGGACATACAATACTACCAAATTATGATGTACCAGAGGAATTTGCCACACACTATGACTATATAGAAGATTTAACTAGAAAAGGATTAGTAAAAAGATATGGCAATGATGAGATAAATGAGTATGAAAAATTATCAGAAGAAATAAGAACAAGAACAGAATACGAGCTTGGCGTTATAAAGAGAATGGGATATGTAGACTATTTCTTAATAGTATGGGACTACATAAATTATGCAAAAACACATGATATTCCAGTAGGACCAGGACGTGGTTCTGGTGCAGGTTCAATTGTAGCATATGCAATAGGAATTACAGATATTGACCCATTAAAGTATAACTTACTTTTTGAGCGTTTTCTAAATCCAGAAAGAATAAGCATGCCCGATTTTGACGTTGACTTTTGCTATGAAAAAAGAGATAAAGTTATAGAATACGTTTGCCAAAAATATGGATATGACCATGTTTCTCAGATAATTACATTTGGAACAATGTCAGCAAAAATGGTAATACGTGATGTTGCAAGAGTGCTAGATGTTCCATATGCTGAAGCAGACAAACTTGCTAAAATGATACCAAATGAAATACACATAACAATAAAAAAGGCAATGGAACAAAATAGAGAATTAAGAGAATTGTATGAGCAAAATCCAGATATTACAAAATTGCTAAATATAGCAATGGCTTTGGAAGGAATGCCAAGACAGGCTTCAACACATGCTTGTGGAATAGTTATAACAAAAGACCCTGTAGACACATACGTTCCTTTATATGTAAGAGAAGGCAATATTTCTACACAATATATAATGACAACTTTGGAAGAACTAGGACTTTTAAAAATGGACTTTTTAGGGCTTCGTACACTTACTGTTATAAAAGATACAATAGATTTAGTAAAACAAAACAGAAATATAGATGTAGAGTTCGACAAAGACATGAATGATCCTAATGTATATAGACTATGGCAAAATGGTGAAAGTGTTGGTATATTCCAGTTTGAATCACAGGGAATGACAAACTTCATGAAAGAATTAAAGCCAGATAGTCTAGAGGATATAATAGCTGGAGTATCTTTATACAGACCAGGACCAATGGATCAAATTCCAAGATATATAGCAAATAAAAAAGACCCAGAACATGCAGTATATACACATCCAGCACTGAAACCAATACTAGAGGTAACTTATGGTTGTATGGTATACCAAGAACAAGTTATGCAAATAGTACGTGACTTAGCAGGCTATTCACTAGGAAGAGCAGACTTAGTACGTCGTGCAATGGGAAAGAAAAAACTAGATGTTATGGCAAAAGAAAGAGAAATTTTTATTCATGGTCAAGTAGATGAAGATGGTAAAATAGTTGTACCAGGCTGTGTAAGAAATGGAATAGATGAAAAATCTGCTAATAAAATATTTGATGAGATGGCAGAATTTGCAAAATATGCATTTAATAAATCTCATGCAGCTGCATATGCAGTAGTTTCGTACAGAACAGCATATTTAAAAGCATATTATCCAGAAGAATTTATGGCTGCTACATTAAATAGTTTTCTTGGAAATCTAGACAAAGTGCCATACTACATAGATGAATGTAAGAGACTAAACATACAAATATTGAAACCAGATATAAACAGAAGCTATACAAAATTTACAGTAGATAATGGTAAAATACGTTTTGGACTTGGAAGTATAAAAAATGTAGGAATTGCCGTAGTAGATGCAATTGTAGAAGAAAGAAGAAAAAACGGTGAATACAAATCATTTACAGATTTTTGCGAAAGAGTGCAAAATGAGTCAGTAAATAAAAAATGTGTAGAAAGTTTAATAAAGGCAGGAGCATTTGACGAATTTGAACAAACTAGAAGTACGCTAATGGCCTCATTTGAAACAATACTAGATTCTATTGCAGATTCTTCTAAAAAAAGCTACAAAGGGCAAGTATCTATGTTTGACCTTGGAGGAGGAGAACAAGAAGATACAAATGAGCTAGAAAAACTAAAATACAATTATACAACATTAAAAGAATATACAGATAAAGAATTGCTATCAATGGAAAAAGAAATGCTAGGACTTTATATATCAGGGCATCCTCTAGAAGAATTCAGAAAAGAGATAGAAGAATACACAAATATAAATACTATGCAAATACAAGAAGGACTAGATGAATATGCCGAGACCAATAAATTACCATATAAAGATGGACTAGCAGTAAAATATGCAGGAATAATTAATAGCATAAAAAAGAAATTTACTAAAAACAATAAAATAATGGCTTTTATAACAATAGAAGATTTATATGGAAGCATAGAAACAATAGCGTTTGAAAACTGCTATCAAGCTTCGGGCAACAGTTTAATGGAAGACAATATAGTTATGGTAGAAGGACGATTAAGTATAAGAGAAGATGAAGGAAATGTTACAATTATAGCAAACAAAATAGAAGATTTTTCAAAGGCAGTAAAAGAAAATACAGTAACAATTCCTGCAAGAAAAGAACTATATTTAAATATAACTAATTTAAATGAAGAACAAAAAGATAAACTAAGAGGAGCTATAAAATTCTTTACAGGAGATAGAAATAACTGTGGAGTAAAAATAGTAAATGGAGAAAATGTAGCACCTGCAGGTGGAATATTTGCAAATGAACAGATATTAGAAGAATTTAGACAAATAGTAGGAAATGAAAACATAGAAATAAAATAAAAGCAAATATGGTATTTCAAAACAATATATTATCCAACTTTTTTATTAAAGAATAGAAGGCTATGAAATTTTTAAGTAATGAAAATTACTGTCATTGTCTTGACAAAAGTCAAAAATATAGTATAATAAATTATGTAATATATTTTAGGAGAAAAAATATGATAGCAAAAATGTGGAAAAAAGTATTGTTAATAATTGTATTACTTGCTTGTTTATTCAACATTGTAAACAAATTTGTATTTCATCCTTCATTAGAGAAGGAACTACAAAGTTCAGCACAATATGTATTAGAGCAAGAAAATGCAAATAATAAATAAAATAAAATGAAAGTCTTGAAAAATATGTAAGAATATGTTATGATAGTAAACGAGATTTTTTAATAATGAGAGGAAGAGGTGAATACACATGAAAGAAGGAATACATCCAACATATACAGAATCAACAATAACATGTGCATGTGGTAATGTAATGAAAACAAATTCAACAAAAGCTGATATCAAAGTTGATGTTTGTTCAAAATGTCATCCATACTGGACAGGTAACTTAAAAAGAGATACAACAGGTGGTAGAGCTGATAAATTTAGAAAAAAATATGGAATTCAATAGAATACAAAATAGAGAAGAATGGAAAAACCATTCTTTTTATTTTGCCATTTTCTCTTGAAAAACTAAAACCTGCATAAATTTTATAAATATGCATACAATATATATTATATTTATTATGCAAGATATCTTGACAATTGCTTTTGGAACATTGTATAATAAATATAGTTAGAAAATATTTCTCGCTTTATGGTGGTGCGAGTAATAAATTATCCATTTCGCTAAATGTTCTCGCTTTATAGTGGTGCGAGTAATAAATTATCTATTTTGAAAATATTGGCTGAATGTCAATAGTTGGGGTGGAAAACTTTGAAAGTTTTCTACCTCAGCTTTTTTAATGTATTTTAATGTTT
>CAKPFO010000024.1 GCA_934153805.1 uncultured Clostridia bacterium
ACATAAAATTCGTCTATATATTCTAACGCTAATTTTATTAAATTTTCTTGAACTTGAAGTGCTGTTTCTACACACAGATTTATATTTTTGTCTTTTAATTTTTTTAATAATGGTTCTAATTTTTGAAATTGTAATAAAGGTTCTCCTCCTGAAAAAGTTATTCCTCCATTGTTTATTTCATAATATTTTTCATCTTTTAATAATTCTTTTTCTAAATCCTCAAGTTCAATGTCATAACCAAAAACTCCCTCTTTTTTAGTTATTTCATTTTTATAATTTTGTTTTTCATATATTATGTTTTCTGGATTTGCACACCATGGACATTGTAAATTACAACCTTTCAAAAATACCGTTGTTCTAATTCCTGGACCATCATGCAAACAGAATCTTTGAATATTAGTAACTCTTACCTTCACTTTTTAACGCCCTTTCTATTAATAAATCTTTATATTCTTCTGGTAATTCGTTAAAATACGCACTAAATCCCCATACTCTTACTATTAAATTTGGATAATCTTGTGGATTTTTCTTTGCTTTTATTAGTGTTTCACTGCTTACCACATTTACCTGCATTTGGAAAAATCCTATTTTTATACTCGTTATGAAAAAATCAACTATTTTATCAAAATTATCCTCCATAAAGTTTGGCGAAATCATAAAATCTACAACATTTCCATTAAATCTATGTCCCGAATAATCCAAATTAGCACTAAACTCAATCAACTCTGTATATGGTAAATTTTCTTTATCAGATGATATATGAACACCAAAAGGTTCTCCTTTTTTTCTTCCATCAAAAGATGCTTCACAATTTTGTGATTTTATTATATATGTTGGAGCACTGAAGCCTATCTTTATTTTTCCTCCCCATACATTTTTTTCTTTTTCTAACACTTCATTTGCATATTCTGTTATTTGATTAGTCAATTCGATTATTTCTTTATTGTTCACTCCAAATCTATTTTCTTGTTCTTTTAGTTCTTTTAAAACATTTTCATTAGTTTCAAAATTTTCTTTTCTTAACCTATTTAATTCTAAGAGAGTATATTTTTTTTCTTCAAAAACTAACTTTTTAATATTATAAATAGAATTTACCGTATTTGATAAAGATACTGTAGTAAGCCCACAATTATGATAAACAGCAGAACCTAAAGAAACATCTTTCATGTTTTCTTTTGTTCCATCTACAAATAAAGATATCAATGGTGCAAGCTCCCATTCTATTTCATTTATGTCTTTTATAAAATTTTTTATATAATTTTGTAAATATTCTTTATATTTTTCTAAAAATATGTCTATGTCTTTTATTTGATTTAAGTCTTCATTTTCTAACATTTTATTTAATGGTTCTATAAATACTAAAGAATCTATATTGTTAGGTGCTATTGATTTACCCGGTATTAATGGTTCCCAACAAGCAGATGTAACATAATTATATGAATCTTCTCCATATCCAAATTCTTTTAATTTTGGAATGACAACATCATCATTTGAGATTAATGGTGAACCTACTCCTGTTTTTATACATTGTACTGCTTTTTCTATTAATTCTCTAGGAGTTTCTTTGGTTACTCTTAATAATACTTTTGGTTCTGGTATTTGTAGTTCTTGAGTTGCTTCTATAAATAAATATGTTAAATCATTAAAAAAGTAACTACCATCTTTTTCTTTTCCTCCTAAAATAATAATTTGCCCTGTGTCACCTATTAGAACATTACTTTTATACCAGCACTTATTATGAAGTATTTTCATAAATTCTTTGATGTTTTCTTTAGCAATTTTTTTATTTATTTTGCCTTCTTCTTTTTCTTTTATATATATATCATTTAATATTTTATCTAATCTTCCTAACCCAGATAAAACATGTCCAGTCTGCCACAACATTTGATGATAAAATAAAATTCTCTGAAGAGCTTCTTCAAAAGATTGTACTTCTACGCTTTTCATTCTTTCAAAGTAATTTATTATCTGTTCTTTATTTTCTTTTTTCGACTTTTCTATCGCACTTATTTCTCTATTTATTAATTCTTCTATAGCATTTAAAGTTTCAATTTCATTATTTTTATATTCGCTTTCTTGCAATTGTTTATATTCTTTTTTTAATTTTTCTATTGAAGTATTTAAGACTTTGCTATAATCAATTGTCGTATTATCTATTATTCGTCCCTTACGGTATAATGTTTTAAACTCATCAATGGAATAGACAAATTTTTCATCTTCATTTATTTCTATATTTATTCTTTTGAATAATTTTTGTATTTGCTTTCCTCTTGTTATTCTTTTACTTGGAATATAAAATTTAAAAATTGCTTTTATCGTAAAAAAGAATGTTTTTATCAAATTTTTACTTTTCCTTAAATATATATAATTTAGTATTAAAAATATGACTAATCTTCTACTTCCTTTTTGTAATATTAACTTTTTTAAGTTTTCCATTTAGTTTTTCTCCTTACAAATATTAATTTTTTCTTTTATTCCTGTTATAATTTGCTTACATATATCATATAAAAATTGATATTTTAGCATAAATAATACCATTATATAAACAATTACTCCAACTGCAATTTCTATTATAGTGTTAAAAATACTTACTGTTAAATAATTAGTTAAAATAAGAACTACTACTAGCATAATAAGTCCACTTATAAAACATTTTGTTGAAAGTTTTAATATTTCTTCTATCTTAAATTGTTCTTTAAAATATTTTAACTGTACAAATAGTATTATAAATTCTGCTATTACAGACGAAATACTAGCTCCTAGTGTACCTATTAATTTTATTAAAATAATATTTAGTACTACATTTACAGTTGCTCCCAGTATTACCGATTTTGTAAATTCTTTTTCTTTTCCTATTTGAATTAAATATTGAATTCCTGTTACATTATTTAATCCAATAGCTAATACAATTGGACTTGTAGCAATTAATATATTAATAACACTTTCAAAACCTTCTCCATAATACCATGGAACAAATTTACTTGCAATTGCAATAGTTCCAAACATCATTGGTATTCCTAATAGCCATACAAAATTAAACGATTTTTCTAAACAGTCTTTTAAATTATCTTTATTTCCCTTTGCATATTCACTTGCTATTCTAGAACTCATTACTGTGCTTAATGCTCCCATAACAAGTATTAATGCTCTTATTACTTTTTGAGCTTGTTCGTAATATCCTACTTCTGACATATCGTTTGTAAGAAGCCCTATCATTGTTTTATCTAATACAGTATAAATTTGAATAGCTATTTGTGGTATAAATAAGGTTATTGCTGGCCTTATATGTTTTTTTAGTTCTAAATCTTTTATTTTTGTTTTTTCTATATACTTTGGGAGATATAGCCACAAAGACATATTTCCTAATAATTCTGATCCAACAAAAATAGCAAAATATTTCCATAAATCTGATGGTTGTTTTACTAATGCAAAAATTAATATTAGACTTATCGATTTTACAATCATGTTACGTGTTACTGTTTTATCAAATTCCTCTAATCCTTGAAAAAACCAACTAATATCAAAAACATTTGCTAGCATTTCGACTAGTAATATTTTATAATAAATAGCATATTCCCCTGTTCTTCCAAAAATAATGTAAAATAATGTCATAGAAAACATAAGAGAAATTGTTCTTACTATAATAATTTCAAGAAAAATTTTAGTCCTACTTTTCTTATCATTTTGTTTATATGCAATTTCTCTTTGTCCATACATTGCTATTCCAAGTGAACCAAATAAAATAAAATATGTTACAATCGAAATTGTGTATCCATAAATTCCAATTGGTTCTGCCCCTAGTACTCTTGAAAGATATGGAGTTGTTATAAGTGGTAACAAAATAGTTAATAATTGATATATTAAGTTATAAATATAATTTTTAGCAATACTTTTTTTCATATTCTTTTTTCCTTTATTTTTTATTTCTATTTCCAACCTGGTTTGTAAATTTCATGTAACCCTGTTTTTCCTATTTTTGCATCTTTTAGTGCTTCTTTTATCATTGCATAGCCTTTTTTCTTTTCTTTTCCAAATAATAAAACCGCAATTTTAAATTTAATTGGTACTTCTATACATGCCATTTTAAAATATTTTTCATCAAAATTGTTTTTAATAAAATCTAATGTATTTCTTACTAAATAATATAATTTCCATTTTACAATACTGCTCATATCACTATGTGGTGCATCATGAACTACTTGTATTTTTGGAACACATATAATCTTTCCAATTTTAGATAATCGATAACTATGTTCTGTGTCATCATAGTAAATAAAATAATCTTTTTTAGTAAGTGGTAGTTGTTTCATCTTTTCTTTATTAATAAATGTTCCTACATAAGAAAAGCCCTCTATTTCAAATTCTTCTTTTTCATAATCTTTTTGTTTTGAATATGGTTGTTTAATTCTATTGCAATAGCTCGTATATATTCTTCTTCTATGTGAATAATCTATTGTTTTACCATCAGCTTTAAATACGGTTCCACATATAGCTGAAATATTATCTAATTGATTTTTTTCTTCTTTCTCTTTTAAATATCTAATTGCTACTTCAAAAGCATCTTCCTTTGGATAAGCGTCATCATCTGCAGTCCATATCCAAGAAGCATCTAATTCTAGACTATGTTTTAAAGCTTCATAAAAGCCACCGCTTCCACCTGTATTCTTTTCCATAAAGACTGTATACTTTTTGTATTGCTTTTCTTCTTTTTTCCAATTTTCCAAATACTCACGAGTGCCATCAGTACTGTTATTATCTACTACTAATATATATTTTGGCTTTACTGTTTGCCTTTCATATGCTTCTAATGCTATTTTTAATTTTTCTAAACGATTAAATGTAACTAAAACAACTCCTATTTCCATATTATTTCCTCTTTTCTTTGTTTAAAATTTTATATCTATTTTTAATTTATCTACCATAAAACGATATAATTTAATATATACTATTGGCATATTCCATTTGTATAGTTTTGAAATTCCCCATAATCCAATATGTTTAATTCCCTTTGGAAAGCAATATGTTATTTTTAAAAATGGAGATTTTCTCCATGTAGAAAAGTTTTTATCTAAATATGCTATTACTTCTTTTAATAATTTTTTTATATTAATTGTTTTATCATACGATGCTCTATACATAACAGAAATTCCTAAATGGATAAATGCGAACATATCTAAAAGATATTTCATTTCTTCATATTTATTTGATTCTATATATATTTTTTTTACCTCTAATAGATATTTTTTCAGATTTTTTACATCTTGTATGTTTACAGTATGTATTTGAGAATCATATCTTAAATAATAATGATATAAAACATCTGGGATAAATGTTATTTTTTTTACTTTTGTATAACAAGTTGCCAAAAACATAGTATCATTAAACCCTCTAAATGGTAAAAATCTAAAATCTTTTATTACCTCTCTTTTGTAAACTTTATTCCATGGTGCTGGATTAATAAAGAGTATAAAATCATCTTTAGAACTTACCTCTTTTGTGCAAGTTCCAAATTTTGTCATGTCTTTTGATGTAACTTCATTTGTTTCTAAATTTATTCTTTCAAATCCACACACTGCTATATCTGCATCATTTTGTTTTGCTGCATTATAAAGTTTTTCTGCCCAATTAGGTTCCACATAATCATCTGTATCTACAAAAGTAACATATTCGCCTATAGCTTGTTCTAATCCATAGTTTCTAGTAGTAAACTCCCCACCATTTTCTTTATGAAATACTTTTACTTTTTCAGGATATTTTCTTTGGTACTCTTCTATTATTTGTGGAGCACTATCAGTAGAGCCATCGTCTACGCAAAGTATTTCTATTTCTTTAAGAGTTTGATTTACTAAAGAGTCTAAACAACGTGGTAAATATTTTTCTAAATTATATACTAAAGCAACTATCGATAACTTTGGTATATTATTTTTCTTCATCATTTTTTATTTTCTCCTCTAACTCTTGTATTCTTTTTTTCATAATTGATATTTCCTGAATTAATATAATATTTCTTTTATTTTCCTTTGACAATAAAATATTAAAATTAAAAACAATATAAAATAAAAGAAATATAGCAGCACAAAATATCATATTTACACTTAATTCAAATCCTAATAACTTAGAAATATTATCTATCATGTTTGGAATAGCTACTGCAATAATTAACACTAACCCTATTACTATCCATAATGTCGAAAAGGAAATTTGCATTTTTTTGTTTTTTATTGCTTTCATTATCATGAAAATATAAATTATTGTTATTATGATTAAAGCTATTCGAAGTGTTAATTGCATTATTTTTTTCCTCCTTTTTTTCTTGCATTTATACTATCTATTATTATAGTAAAGACTACTTTTATCATATAATCTGCACTCTTCCAAAAACGTATTGAAGATGTCCCACCTTGTCTTTCATTCATACTGACAGGCACTTCTGTTACTTTATAGTTTTTGCACAACATGCACACTGTTGATTCCGGTTCTGGATAGTCTGTTGGATATTCTTTTGCAAATTCTTCTATTATTTTCTTGTTTGCAGCTCTAAATCCTGATGTCGGATCTGTTATTTTTTTACCTGTACATACTTTTATAAAAAAAGAAATAATATTGCTTCCTAGCCTTCTCATAAAAGTGGATTGAAATTGACTTTCATTCTTATCCAAATATCTAGTTCCTATTACCATATCGGCTTTTCCTTCTACTATTGGTTCACAAATATTAGGAACATAATTTACGTCATGTTGACCATCTCCATCAAATTGTATAGCAATATCATATCCATTTTCATATGCATATTTATAGCCTGTTTGTACAGCTCCACCTATTCCTAAATTATTAATTAAATTTATATGATTTATATTATTTTCTCGTAATATTTTTAAAGTATTGTCTTTAGACCCATCATTTATTACTATATAATCTATTTCATCACTAAACTCACTAATTTTAGTGCATGTATTTAATATATTTTCTTCTTCGTTATATGCTGGTATTATTAGTAATACTTTCATTTTTACTCCTTACTCTTGTACTAATTTTAATAAAAATTTTTTTACTTTTGTTTTCAATCCTTTTGGAAAAATTTTTAACACTTTTTGATATACTCTTCTTTTTTTACTTACCATATCTGTATTTACTTTATTTTGTTTAAAAAGATTCTCTTCTTTTACGTTCCATCTTGCTGATTCTTTTTTTTCTTTTTCTGTCAATTTTATCTCTTTTATCTTTACATTTCTAAAATATTCTATATATTTATTCACATTTTTGTCTATATCAAATTCTATCGATTTTTCTTGTGCTTTTTTACTCATCTTTTTAATTTTCTCGTTATCTTGTAGTAGTAACTCTATTTTTTCAATATATCTTTCTGCATTATTTACTTCTTTTATTAAAAAACAATTTTCATTATCTATTGCATATTCATCTACCCCAAAAGATTGAGAAATTACTGGAACTGCTCCGGCTGCCATTGCTTCTAATGCCATTAATCCAAATCCTTCCATAAGAGATGCATCTACAAATATATCTGTTTTAAATAATATATTACTAACTTCTTTTCTATTAAGAGGCCCTTTATAAAAATTTATATTTATATTATTACTATTATTTATTGGAAACATTGTTTTTTTCATATATATAACATTTATTTCAAAATTATAATTTTTTAATAGTGTTAACTGCTTTAAGATTTCATTTAATATAAAATCTCCCTTTGGAAATGAATCTCTAAATACTAATGTTATTTGTTTTTTCTCTTTTTCTTGCTTGTTTACATTATAAAGTAAGTCTGTATTTATTGAGTTTGTTATTACATCTGCTTCTTTATTAAAGTTTTTTATACATTTTTCTTTTAAAAATTGAGAAATTGCTAATATATTTTGACTATTTTTGCATGCAAGCTCTGCCCATGAATATATTTCTCCATTATCAAAACAAGGTTCATACCCTTGCATAAAGTTAACACAAGGTATGTTGTAATGTTTAGCTATTGTTTCGCAGAAAAATATTGTTGGATATATCGTTCCCACTATGCATTTTGGCTTTATCTCATTTAGATTTTTCATATAGCTAGGTGTGAATATCATTATTTCTTTATATTCATGTATTCTTTCAGTTAGGATATTAGCAAAACATCCATTTATGTTTAAATAGTTTACTATATCAACTACCATGTGTACTCCACCTGCTTTTTGGTGAATATCCGGTAAAAAGAATAATACTTCTGGCTCTGGCTTTTCTTCTATTTTTAAATTGTTTTTTATATATTCTATTGGGTCATTTTTGACATATTCTTGCATTTTTTTGTTATACGCTTCTCCCCAACGATCAAAAAATATTTTTCTATTATTCTCTAATCTTTTTTGCTTTTCTGGACTTGTACCAAATGAAACTTCAGACTTATGATATACATATGTATCTATTGCAACTTTTGCTTCAAATCCTTTTTCATGTGCTTTGAATTGATAATCAGTTTCATCTCCATATCCCATTCCATATATTTCATCAAGATATCCTGTTTTTTCCATACATTGTCTAGATATCATTAGGCAATTTCCTACAACAGTGCAAGCATCAAAGTCCATTCCTTTAAAGTTTTTGTAAAACAATTCATCAACTTGCATATAACTATAATGTTCTGGTATATCATAAGATAAGTTTGCAGCATTACTTGATATTGGACATATTAATCCTATTTTTTTGTTTTTTTCCATGTGCTCTATTAATTTTGGAATTGTATTTTTAGACACAAGACAGTCTGTATTTAATAACAAGATATACTCTGCGGTAGTCTTATCCATGCCTCTGTTTACATTTTTTATAAAACCTAAGTTACTTTCATTTTTGTATACTTCTATCTTTTCATATTTTCTCTTTAAGTTTTCTATACAATTGCATGTAAGTTCATCTGAATTATCATTCATTAGAATTACTTTTCCTATATACTCATTTGGTGTATTTTTATATAATGCATATACACACATTTTTACCCATTCTGGTGAATTATATATTGGAATAATTATATCACATTTACTCATTTTTTATTTATTTCCCTCCTTTTGGATTATTACCTTTATATCTTGTATTTTTTTCTATACACAACTATGTATATGTTAAGCATAATTGCAATAAATGTTGGTGCTAATGCTGGAATTGTATATCTATCTATAGTTGACCCTAATACACTATGCACTAATATATGTAGTAAACTAAATGTGTATAGTATAACTATCAAATCTATTATTTTTCTATACTTTTCATTATATTTTCTCTTTACAACAAAAACCAATATAATGCTTAAAATTGTAAGTACTGGCAATAGTAAATAACTTATTTTCATTATAATAGTTACTGGTAATTCCATTTTTTTCATTACCAAATTAACTATCTTTATTGGTTCATTTACTCCTCTATATATTGTTGCATATGGCTCTAACTCGTTTGATAACGGAAATACATTATCTATTTGAGGCTCATATATTCTAAATCCTATTACTCCTATTTCGGCAGTATTTTTTAAATCTAGTTTTTTGTTTATTTTTATGTGCATTCCTTCAAATTCTATATTGTATAAGCTTGTTGTGGCTAGATAATTTGTTGTATAGCTTTCAATTATTGCTTTTGGATCTTTTACCATAGTTGTTAGTAAATATTTAATTGACTCTACTGTTGATATAGATTGACCTTTACCATATATTACGTCATATTTTTCCTTTTTTGTGTCTACTGCTAGAAATGATTTGTTTTCTGAATTTTTATTTAAAATTGCTATCATTTTTTCTTTATCATCTTGAGTTAATTTTTCATTATTATTTATTTTTTCAATAGTGTCAAATTCTTCTATATCTTTTTTAGAATATTCTGTTATTCCACCTATAATTCCTGATGATAAAAATCCTTCTGATGTTCTATCTTCCTTTATTTGTACATTATTTTTAACTAATACTACATTCCATATTTTTATGCTTCCTACCAATACTATAATACAAACTATAATTGTTACCATTCTCTGTAACAAATTTTTGATATTGGTATTTCTAATAAATGACAATATTGCTGATATTATAATTGGAAATAGTATTGTACTAACATATGGTTGTTTTAAATGCCATGCTATGGCCACTAATATTGCTAATACTACTGTATATGAACTGTATTTTATTTTGTTTTCTTTAAAATTGACATCCATCCATTTCCACGATAAGTAACATCCTAGCATAGCAAGTGTTATTGCCAAGAATTCTGTTAATAGTGTATGATAGTATCCAAATATCATTGGGTTTATAGCAATTAGTATAAGAAATAATATTATGAATATCCACTTAATTGTTTTAGAACAACATTCTTCATCTTTTATAGTATCCTTATATATAAAATAGCATGTTCCTATCATTATAATATAAAATATGTACATTCCAACCAACAGTCCTGTTGTGTTATATCCAAATAGTATGTTACTTATTCTTATAAATAATGGAAATATTACGCTTCTTGCTATATCCCATGTTGAAAAATCTCCATTTTGCGCTAACAAGCTAGAAAGCCATAAATAATGTGAAGTATCATATGTAATAGTAACTTTGTATGTAAAAAACATCATTGTTAATGTTATAAATATTAATATTATTGCTATATTCTTCTTATTTTTCATTATTTACCTCTTTCTTATTTTTCTACTCTATCTGTTCTTATTCTCATAGCTGGTATATCATGTCTAAAATTAATATTAAAATACGGATCTTCTTTTTCAAAAACATCTTTCCATTTATTTTTTAGCCTTTTTGTATCTTCTTCCAATCTTCTTTTCTTTTCTTCAGTTATTTCATAACCTCTAGTTTTAGACTCATAGTGGTATGCTTCTACAAATGGGTTCATTACAACTACTTTTCCTAATTTTCTTATTTTTAGACATAAATCTACGTCATTATATGCAACTGGAAATTCTTCATCTAATCCACCTATTTTTTCATAATCCTCTTTTGAAATCATTAACATTGCTCCAGTAACAGCACTGTAATTTTGTGTTATAATATTTCTTCCCATATAACCTATTTCATCTGCACCAATTCCTAAGTTAACATGTCCTGCTACTCCCGTTAATCCTAAAACTACCCCTACATGTTGTACTGTGTCATTTTCATACAATAGTTTTGCTCCTACTATTCCAACATCTTTTCTTTGGCAATTTCCTACCATTGTTTCTATCCAATCTTTTGTTATTATTTCAGTGTCATTGTTTAGTAATACTATGTAGTTTCCTGTTGCATTTTTAACACCAAAGTTATTCAATCTAGAATAATTAAATCCTTGTTCTTTGTATTCTACAATCTTAATTTTTTCGTTTTTTTCTAATTCTTTATAATATTTAAATATTTCTTTTATTTTACTATTGTTCTCTACTATAATAATTTCATAATTCTCATATGTTGTTTTTTCAAGAATTGAGTCTATACATCTCTTTAAGTCCCTTTTATGGTCTTTATTAAGTATTATTATTGATACTTTAGGAGTCCCTACTATTTCGTAGTTTACTTTATATAATCCTATTATTCTTGTATCTTCAACATTTGCATTTAATCCAATTCTATTTAAATGTGCTTTTATTGCTTTTTTTGCTGCTTCATATGCATATGGCTTAGCTTCAGCGCTTAATGCTACTGAATTTTCATTTATTCTCCAATGATATAGAATTTTAGGTATATGTATAATTCTATTTGCTTGTTCTGTAGCTCTGAAAATTATATCATAATCTTGGCTGCCATCAAATTCTTTTCTGAATCCACCTATTCTTTCCATTAAATTCTTTTTAAATATTGAAAAATGACATATATAATTATAACTCATAAAAGTATCTGGTGCGTAATCTTGTTTAAAGTGCGGTCCCATTCTATTTTCTTTTTCTTCTAGTAGTTTATCTTCATCTGTATATATAAATTCTGCCTCTTTATCTGTATTTATAGTTTTTACTACTTCAAATAAAGAAAATGCTGGTAATATATCATCATGGTCTAACAATGCTATATAGTCACCTGTCGCTAATTTTAATGCTTCATTTGAGTTTTCAGAAATTCCTTTATTAGCATTTAAAAACTTATACTTTATTCTTTCATCTACATTTACTAATCTTTCTACATAGTCCTTTTTTTCATCACTGCCGTCAGACAAACATAGTTCCCAGTTTTTATAAGTTTGATTTATTATTGAATCTATTAGTTCTTTTAAATATTTTTCTTTTGTATTATACATAGGTACTATAATACTTATTTTTGGTTCATATTCAAATTTATAATTTCTTTGTTCTTCTATTTCTTTATCATCTGGTTCATTATTTTTTATCCATATTTTATAATTTTCATTTTCTTGCTTGTCCAATTTTATTTGTTTTGAAGATGTGAAAATTCTATTTCTAATTTTAGATAATATCTTTTTTATTGTCTTAAAAAAACCATTCTTTTTATAAAATTCTATTGCTCTATTAATTTGAAATCTTACGTTCATTCTTATTTTCCCTTTCCTAAAACTTTTCTAACACCTTTTATTATTTTCCAACCTTTAGATGTATTATATTCATTTAGTAATCTTTCATAGTTTATTCTTACTTCTTCTAATTCCTTGCATCTTTCTAATAAAATTTTATTGTCTTCAGTTGCTTTTTGGCAATTTGATTCTAAATTTTCAACATTTTTATAATACGAACCTATTTTATTTCTATATTCTTGCAACGTTTCTTTATCTATTATCTCTTCTTGTATACATTTTTCTAATTTTTCAAAATACATAATAAATTCATCAATTCTAAATTTATTGTACATTTCTTCTTTCTTTATTTTAGGTTCAATTTTTCTTGCATTATAAGTATACAAATTATTAATTGCTCTATATAAAATAAATTCTAATGGTACGTTTTCAAATTTCCACTCTTGATCATAAAATACATAATCTTGTTTGTAAAAAATATTTTCAAAGGATAAATCTATGTAACCTTGTTTTACAAAATTCATTTTATTAGTGATATCTTCTGGTACATCTATATTAGATTTTTGAAAAATATTTTGTTTGCTTTCTTCAGTTTTTTCTAATCTGGTACTTATATATTTATACCAGTTTTCTATTTCTTTATATGCTTGTTCTATTTCTCCTTGCTTTATTTTATTTACTATTATTTTGTCTAATTCTTCTTCCTTCATAAAGTTACTTATTATTTCTTGGTTTTCCACTCTTTCTATTGTTTTAAATCCTAAATTTTCTAACTCTTTTAAATTTTTTGTTATATTTTCTATATGTATTATAGATTCATCGTTTTCTGCAATTTTTCTTACTTCATCTTTACCAATTGTTAAAATTAGCTTATATTTTTCTTTTCTTAAATTATTATATCCTACAAATTTTATATCATTATCTATTTTTTCTTTTCCAATTTCTACTAAGTAAGAATTTGTAAAATATGTAAACATATCATTGTCGCATATTTGCTTTATTGCTTCTATTTCATTAAAAATAACTATACTTCCATCTTCATAGTCCACTGGATATAATATTTTGCTGTGATTAGATTTTGGTAAGAATTCGTCTGTAAAAATTGAGTTAGTATTTTTATAGTCTGGTACAGGATAATAGAATTTATAATTTTCAAGCTCTGCTTCTTTTATAAATTTTTCTAATTCTTTTTTTAATAGTAAATTTGGCTTATTTTGCCTTATTTCACTTTCTATACTTTCAAATATCTTAGAATAATATTTGCTTTTGGCACCAGCATAGTACTTAATTCCAAGTCTATTGTCTACTGCCAATAGTATTTTTCCATTTTCATTCAAGTGTTTACTTAATCTTTTCAAGAAATTAGCATATGGCTTTTCTCCATTTATTATAATTGGTGCATATTCATAAGTTCCTATTAAAGTAATATAATCATATTTTTCTTTAATATTTAGATTTTTTATTTGTTGTTTTTCTACTTCTACCCTTTTTCCCAATTTATCTATTATACTATTTTCATCATATATTTCTAATATCTTTGAATTTTCTTTAAATGGATACCATTTTAATATGTTTGTACCATAGCTATTGTTCATACTAATCTCCTTCTATTTTAATTTTATTACTATATCTCCATCTTTTTCTACATAATTCTTTTTAACACCCATATTCTCCATCCAGCTTCTTGTTTCTAGTGTTTTCCATGGTCCTGAACCTTTTCCACCACCATTATCATTATCCCATAACCATTCTGGTGTTGGCCATAAACATATAGTTGGCGAAATTGCCTTATATAACTCTTCTGTTGCACCAGCTTGTCCATGATGTGACATTTGAACTATATCACTCTTAAGCTTTTCTTTTTGATTTTGCAACAATTTAGCACTTGATTTCTCTCCTGTGTCTCCTAAAATTAAAAGTGTAGTTTCTCCAGTATCAAATTTTATTACCATGCTTTGCTCATTTCCCGGATTTTCTGTTATTTCTGGATTTCGTATTCCTAATATTTCAATATTTATTCCATCTATTTCTATCTTTTCGTTCAATTCAGGAGATTTAACTTTTCCTTTTAATTTTTCACTATTTAATGTGTCTATTAAACATTCTGAAAATTCTGCTCTTGTAGGTTCATATGTTTCATACCATTCTTTTTCGTTTAATGATGCATAAACATTGTCCACCTCTACATCTTCATTATTTATAATCTCTGTAAATGCATTTGTGTGGTCATTATGGTTATGTGTTAGGAACCAGTAATCTACTTTGTTATTATGTTTTTCTATGTATTTCATAAGGTTAGCGGCATCTCCACCTATTCCGCCATCTATTACTATCATTTTGTCATTCTTTGTTTTTATAATATAACCCATCATTTGAGATTTAGTTTGTGGAGATAGTTGTATCAATTTTGCAGTATTATTGCTCTTTACTATATTTATCCCTATTAGTATTATTAGAATAGCTAGTATACTTATTATTATCCCTTTTATTTTACTTTTCATCATTTAATTTTGTATCCTTTCTTTTATACAAATACTTCTAAATTATTAGTTTTGTTTTTCTACTTTCATTTTTGTATCTAGTTTAACTATTCCTACACAGTCTTTATTTGAAATTACTTCTATAAGTAATGCCTCGTATTTTCTGTTTAATACCTCTAATTCTCCCTTTGCATTTATGTGAGTGCAACTAAATGACAATGTATATGGTCCTGGTGCTATTGGTAAAACCTGTCTAAACTCTGCAATAGCAATCTCTCCTGCTTTAAATTCCCCTGGATATATTTTTTCTATCATAGAATTTGTTCCTGCAATTTCTATTCCATTAAAGTTTTTTATTGTCATTGTAAAAATTGGATTATCTATTTCTTTATTAAATTTCACTTTAGATTTTAGTATTATCTCTTTTTCATTGTCTACTCCATTTATGTAGTTTCCATTTTCGTCAAATATTCCATAGTCAATTACCTCTGCAGCTAAATTTCCATATTCTATTAGATTTGGATTTTGATTAAAGTGTACTTTCCAGCTATTTTTGTCTTCGCTTTCCTTTACTTTAATACCTTTTGCCTTTTCATCGTTTTGTTTTTTCTTTCTATCGTCATTGCCAGTAATTATCTTTTTATATAGTTCTACTCCTTCTTTTACATCTCCATCAAATGTCTTTGTTCCATGTTCTAATATTATTGCTCTGTTACAATTTTTTAAAACATCTGATACATTATGTGTTACAAATAATATTGTTTTTCCTTTTTTCTTAAATTCTTCAAACTTTTTAAAACATTTTAATTGGAATGCCATGTCTCCTACTGACAATACCTCGTCTACAATTAAAATATCTGGGTCTACATTAATAGCGCAAGCAAATGCAAGACGTGCAAACATTCCTGAAGAATATGTTTTTACGGGTTGATATAAATGGTCCCCTATATCAGCAAAGTCTATTATTTCTTGTTTTTTTTCTTCTATTTCTTTTTTTGTTAATCCCATTACTTGTCCATGTTGATATATGTTTTCTTCTCCAGTAAGTTCCATATTAAAAGCTGTTCCTAATTCTAAAAGTGAACTTATTTTTCCTTTTACTTGTATGCTTCCTGATGTTTGAGTAGCTACTCCTGTAACAATTTTTAAAAGTGTCGATTTTCCAGCTCCGTTCTTTCCAAGAATTCCTAAAATTTCACCTTTCTTTACCTCTAGATTTAGTCCATTTAATGCTTTAAATTCTGCATGCTTATTATATCTAGGTATAATGGCTTCTATTAATCTTGCTTTTTTGCTATTATACATTTTGTAACTTTTAGTTAAGTTTTTTATTTCAATAATATTTTCTTGCTTGTCCATTCAAAGTTCCTTTCCTAATTGTTTTTATTTGCTAATGCTCGGTTTTCTACCCTCTAACTATATAATATATTTTTTAGTTGACGCCTTGAGAGGAAATTATTGTAGTAATTCTTACATAAATTTTATGGGAAATGTTCATTTACTGAAAGGGTCCCATAAAATTTATGTTAGAATTTCTAAATAATTTAGCTCGAACTAGGAAACTAAAAAATATATTATATAGTTAGAGTGTAAAAACACAAAGTTTTACAGTACATCAGCAAAATCTTTCTTATTTTTCTTAAATACATAATTTCCCCATACAAACATAATTAGTGTTATAATCCAAAAAACTGCTGTGTATAAGCCATGTTCTGCTGATATTATCATATTTTCATCTATAAATACTTGTCTCATTCCTGTTACTAAATATGTAAATGGTAGACATTGTAATAATTTTAACAGCATTTGATGTCCATTTAACATACTTAAATTCCATATAATTGGTGTAAACCAGAAAAACAATTGCATTGCTATACCTAATAAGTTTGCAAAATCTGGAACAATTGTAGTTATAGCTGATGTAAATCTTGTAAATGCTATAACAAAGCAATACATTGCAAATATTATATATATAAGTATTAATACATTTGGCGGATTTTTAAATACTGCTGCAACGCCTATTGCAACAACAAATAAAAATAATCCTACAAAGCTAGATGCCACTATTGATATTTCTGGTATGATATCTACTGGAAAAACTACTTTTTTTACTAAATAGCTATATTGCCTAATTGAATTGCTTCCAGACATTATCATATCATTTAGTGTTTGCCACATTGCCATTCCTGGTATAAACCATACTGCATAGTTATAATCTCCACTACTTTTAGTTTGTAAAATATATTCAAACACAATTACATAAGTTATCATAAATATAAATGGTTGTAAAAACCCCCATACTGCGCCTAAACTTGTACTTGCAAATCTGTTTTTAAAATCACTCTTTCCTAGTTGCCATATTAGTTTTTTGTTTTTCCATAAAGTTCTTATAAATTCCATCTATTGTTCCTCTCTTTATCTATCTTTTAATAAATCTTTCCCATTTTTTATGTATTCCCAACCAGAGAACAAAGTTGCTATAACACAAACTGTCATCATTACTGTAGTTATAATATTTACTACCATATCAAATCCTGTTAAGCTTCCTGTGAATACTGCTGCATAAGCATTTTTATCTATAAATGCTACTATAATTGCTATCATTTGAGTTACAGTTTTTAGTTTACCCCAAATATTTGCTGCAATTACTTTTCCTCCATTTTCCACTGCTATTAATCTATATCCAGAAACCACAAATTCTCTAAATACTACTATAGAAGGAATCCATGCTGGTAATTTCCCCATTTCTACTAGCATAATCATAGCTACTATTACTAATACTTTATCTGCTATTGGATCTAAAAATTTTCCAAAAGTTGTTACTTGGTTTCTCGAACGTGCAATATAACCATCTAATTTATCCGTTATTGATGCTATTATAAATATAGCGTCTAATATGATCCATTCAACTGGTATTCCTAACAATTCTCCATTAATTCCTAGAAAAGGAATAATTATCATAATTGGTACTAATATTATTCTAAATATTGTTAATTTGTTTGCTAAATTCATAACATACCTCCCGTAATTTTATATGACCAATTATATAATTACATACTAAAAAAATCAATGTTTTTTTAGTTATTTATCTGCTTTTTTGAACAATATCTACAATATCTGCTACATACTCTCCTATAACAGGAATATTTAAAGTAACAATTTTTTGTAATATAATGATTAAAATTGCTGTTATTACTGTTACTCCTATGCCTATCCCTACTCCTCTAGAAATTCCTGCTATGAAATTTCTTATTAATAACTCTTTTCTGTTTCCTATTAGTGTAGTAATTTCTAAGATATTACTTTTGGTCAAAGACTCATTTAACTCATCTAATTTTTTTATTAATATATTTTCTTTTCTTTTTTTAAACATAAATAATACACCCTATTATTAGAGTGTATTATTTTTTTATTTATATACCATTTATTATTTCATTTGTAATTAAATTGTTTGTAATAGTATTATTCTTAGCATCTTCCTCTTTTTGTTTTTCTACCAACAATTCTAGCTTATTTATTAATTCTTGAAGCTTTTTTATGTCCTTTCCTGTCATTTCCCAGTCATTGCTTTCATTTGATGTTGTCAAATTATTATTTGCCTTAATTATTGTGTCTATTAAATCTTCTATTGTATCAGTATTTTCAACTTCTATATCTACAGCATATTGTGACACTAATTTTGTTAATGCTTCTTTTAAGTTATCTCCTATTGCTACTTTAGTTCCGGAAGCTACGACTACTTTTTTTAATACTGGCAATGCATTTTTTTCATTAATATATTGTGTATATATTGGTTCTACATATAAAATGGTATTATCTAATGGTACCATTAACATATTTTTTGTTATTTTTACTCCATTTATATTTAAGGTATCTATTTCCTTTTTTATGTTCTCATCTTCTTCTAGTTGTGTATCTAATTGCATTGGTCCTAGTATGTTACTGTTTGCCTTATATTTATATATTTTTAATTTTGACCTTCCATTATTGTCACATGTTGCTACTACATATGATGTTAAATTTTGTTTGCCTAGTGGTGTATATGGAAGTACTAATCCTAATTCAGCATTTTCCGAGTCTGTTGTCTTTACCATTGTGTAATATGGTTCTATGTTTGTTCCTGTTTTTGTTGTTACTTTTCCTGTGTTGTGTGTTGCTATATCCCAAACATCGTCACCTCTGTATAATACATCTGGTTGAATATTGTGATATCTTGTAATAATCTCTGCTTGTATATTATATAAATATTCAGAATATACAAAGTGGCTACTTATATCTACAGGTATTTCTTCTTCTACATTAACAAATAAACCTGGATACATATTATAATATGCCATTGCTATTGGGTCAGTTCTGTCTGTTATATAAAATTTTGTTGTTCCATCATAAGCATCTATTAATACTTTTATAGAGTTACGTATATAGTTTAATTCTAATCTCGTTGTTTGTGTTTCTTGTAATGTTGTTTTTTGAGAATAAGGATACTCATTAGAAATCGTATAGGCATCTAATACCCATACTATTTTTCCATCTTCTGTTATAACAGTGTATGGATTTTCATCATATTTTAAATATGGTAATATCGTTTCTGCTCTTTTTATTACATTTCTATTTATTAATATCTTACTTTCGTTTGTTACATTTCCAGAAAAAGCAAGCTTCAAATTTCCTTCTTTTATTGCTATTATCATTCTATCTATAAAGTTTAATGATAGTCCCGCTTCTCCGTCATATACATTTTCTGCGTTTTCTGCACTATCTGAATTTAACACAGGATAATCAAATTCTGTTTTTTCTTTACTATTAGTAACAACTGCGTCTTTAGTTTCTAGACCAAAGTATATTCGTGGTTCTGTAATGGTAATTGCATCATCTGTAGTATCAAAATCTTTTTGTAAATTGTCTATATTACCTGTTTGAGTAGTTGATGTTGCAGAAGATATTATTGTACTATAGCCATGTGTGTATTCATAAGTTTTATTGTTATATGTTTCATTACTGTTTATAATTTCTCTAGGTGTTATATATACTAGTTTATCTTCTCCATCTATAGTATATTTTCCTATTTCAGTATTTCTATATGAATAATACCCTTTTGAGGTTTGTCCATTATTTAAATCCTTAAGAAGGATATCCTTACTTACTATAGAAATATTATTTAATACATTTTTATATTCATTTATATCCCCAGATGTAATCGTCTGTGCATCTTCAAGGGCCACTTCTTCTATATTTATTCCATATGCATTTTTCGTAAAGTTTATATTTGTGCTTATATACTGTTTTTCTTTATCATACTCATTTCCACTTACAAATAGAGATTGAAAGCTTACCATTGCGACAAATAATATTACCAAATACTCTGGAACAATTAATATGTCTAGTATTAATCTCTTTGTTTTTCCAGCTTTAAATGATTTTATAGCTTTGTATACTGATGCTATCAATACAACAGCTCCTATTCTATACCCCCATAGTTTTACATTTACATCCGTAAAACCTGCTCCATATAGTGAATACGTTGTAGTATCATCTTTTAATGTTACGAATTTTTCTGTCCCAATATCTTGTGATTTTAATAATATAAAGCCAGCCAATAATACTGATAAAAGTAGTATTGAATTAGTTATTTGCTTTATTAATTTGCTATTTCTTAATGTCTCGCTATCAACTCCATCAAAAAACATGTTAAATGTTGCTATATAATATACTACTGTGTAAATTAAAAGAACTACTATAGCTATCATAAAATATAATAAAACTAATTCTATAAATGGTTTTGTAAACATGAAATAACCAATATCTAGTCCAAATATAGTATCTGTTATTCCAAATTTAGAACTGTTTATGCACATAAGGGCTTTTTCTAGTATGAAGCTCGATGTACTTGCGCTTACTACAATAGCAGTAATAAATGCTACAGATTTGTTTAGGAATTTAGGCATCTTTTTATTTTCTTGTTCAAAGAATTCTTTTAATCCCTTCTTTATTTTTATATTTGTAATATATACTAATGTATATATTACAGCAAAGTTAATTAATAATGTTATAGACATATATTGTATGTTTTTCCAAAATACATTTACATAGTTTTCGCCTATTTCTAACATTTCCAAGTAACTGCCTCTAAATATTATATATCCTACAATCATAGTTAGTAGAGCTACTGCTAGTACTATTAATAATCTCTTTTTACTTTTCTTGTGTTTAGTTTGTTCTTGTGTTTTTTCATCTATTTCACTCATTATTAATTATCAACTCCTAATAATTTTTATAACTTTATTAGTCTATTAGAGCATCTACAAAGTCACTACTATTAAATCTTTCCATATCATCAATTTGCTCACCTACACCAATAAATTTTATAGGCATATCATTTTCTTCTACTATTCCTATTACAACTCCACCTTTTGCCGTTCCATCTAATTTTGTTAAAACAATTCCTGTAATATCTACAGTTTCTTTAAATGCTTTAACTTGTGATACTGCATTTTGACCTGTTGTTGCATCTAATACCATTAATACTTCTTTTGATGTATCTGGCATTTCTTTATCTATTACTTTCTTTATTTTTACTAATTCATCCATTAAATATTTTTTGTTATGTAATCTTCCGGCTGTATCACATATTAACACATCTGCATCTTTTTGCTTTGCAACTTTTATTGCATCATATACTACAGATGCAGGGTCTGTTCCTTCTTCTTTTTTTACTATATCTACACCTGCTCTATTTGCCCATATTTCTAGTTGTTCTACTGCTGCTGCTCTAAAGGTGTCTGCCGCTGCAACTACTACTTTTTTTCCATTTTTTCTTAAATTATTAGCAATCTTTCCTATAGATGTTGTCTTACCAACACCATTTACACCTACAACTAATATAACAGCTGGCTTTGTTTCTAATTTTAATGAAGTATCTTCTTTATCTAATATTTCCTTTATTACCTCTTTTAATGCTTTTTTTACCTCTTGCTCATCTTGTATGTTTTCCTTTTTTATTCTAGTCCTTAACTTTTCTATAATATTTAATGTAGTTTGAGTTCCTACATCTGACATTATTAGTGCCTCTTCTAGCTCCTCTAAAAGTTCTTCATCTACTTTTCTAAACCCACTAAATACATTATTTATTTTTTCATCAAATGATGTTTTTGTTTTACTTAATCCTTGTTTTAATTTTTCGAAAAATCCCAATTTTTCTTCCTCCTTGCTATTTTTTGCTATATACTACTATAACATATTTTTTTCATTTTGAATACCCTTATTATTAAAAAACCAGAATTAAGATTTTGTACACAGTACAAAATCTTAATTCTGGCATATTTACTTATTCCGTAAATGAACTTGGATGATAAGCATCTATTCCTAAAGTCTCTGCTTTTCTTAAGACATCAATTCTGTCATCTACAAATGCAACTTGTTTTATATCAATATTATAATGTTTACAATATTCAATTATAACTTCTGGTTTTAATAGTGTAGAACATATAAAAAATATATTTTCTCTTTTTATTTTTGGATAGTATTCAGCTAACCACTTATATTTTTGTTCTATCTCTGTATTAGTTGTAGCTGCACCCAAAATAAATATTTTATCACTGTCTAATTTTTCTATAACCCTTTGCATTGTTTTAAGTGGTCTTGCTCTATAATACAAATCATTAAACAATAAATCTTCAAGAGATTGGCATCCAAATTCAGGACACTCACCGCCATATAATTTATCATTGTATCTGTATTCAGATAAAGTACCATCAACATCAAAAAATACATATTTTTCTTTTAATTTTTCAATCATAATTATTACTCCTATCATTCATATTATTTTATCTTCATTAAACATTTGCTAAATTATATCATTTTTTCTGTCATATTCAAAAGTAATGTATGAAATATAAAATATTGTCAAAACTCTCCATCCTCATTTGCATCAATAGTCCTATAAATTTTCTTTTATTTTTGGAAATAAATCATATAAATTATACCCTAATAGACTATCAAAATATTCTTTTAATTTATATGTTTCCTTTACATGATATTGTGTATTTGAATAAGCTCCTTTTCTAATGA
>CAKPFO010000025.1 GCA_934153805.1 uncultured Clostridia bacterium
AAGGGTCCCGTCAAATTTATATTAGAATTACTAAATAATTTAGCTCGAACGAGGAGACGGAAAAATATATTATAAAATTGTATGCAAAACTTTTTCTTATTTATTTTCTAAAGATTCTATTATTTTTTCAAAATACTCTGGTAATGGTGCCTCTATTTGCATTTCTTTTCCAGTTATAGGATGACTAAACTCTAGTCTCTTTGCATGCAAACATTGCCCTACTGCACCAAACTCATTCTTTCCATTAGAATATACTGTATCCCCTATTATAGGAAATCCTATTTGTGCTAAATGTACTCTTATTTGATGTGTTCTTCCTGTATCTATTTTAACCTCTAAAAGTGTATATGTTCCGTTTTTAGTAGTGTACCTTTTTAGCACTTTAAAATGAGTTATAGCTTCTTTTCCGTCTTTTACTACCGCCATTTTCTTTCTGTCCTTTGTGCTTCTTCCTATTGGCATATTTATTGTAGCTTCATTTTCTGGAATAGTGCCTCTAACTAGTGCAATATATGTCTTTTTTACCTTTCTGTCCTTTATTTGTTCACTCATTTTTATATGAGCTAAGTCATTTTTTGCTACAATTAAAAGTCCTGATGTATCCTTGTCTAATCTGTGTACTATTCCTGGGCGAATTTCTCCGCCTATTCCAGATAAGCTATCTTTGCATATTGCCATTATTGCATTTACTAGAGTTCCATCTGGATTACCGTTTGCAGGATGTACGACCATTCCCTTTGGTTTATTTACTACTATAATGTCACTGTCTTCGTACATTATTTCTATTGGTATATCTTGAGCTTTTAATTCAATCTCTTTTGGCTTATCTATTTGAATTTCTATTTTATCATTTAATGCTACTTTGTAAGATGCCTTTTGATTTTTACCATTTACCAAAATTTTTCCTTCTTCTAACAATCTTTTTACTGTCATTCTTGATATTTTTGGCTCTGCCTTACTAATATACAAATCTAGTCTTTCTTTTTCATCATTTTCTACGATAATTTCTTTTTTCATTACAATTACACATCTCTTTCATAAATTACGAATTTGCCATCATTATATAATTCTTTATATTTTTCATTTTTTGATATGAACATATTTAGTTTTGAATTTTTAGTTACTATGACATGTGTTATGCCATATTCTTCAAATTTTGTTTCATAATATGTTCCTATTGATGATGTATTTATATAGTCTGAGAATATGTCTCTTCCTTTATATTCTCCATTTTCATCTTTTGTTCCGTTAAACTCTGGTGCATATAAGTCTGCTCTTGAATCTATAAATACTGGTATTCCTCTAAATAGTAAGTAACTTCCATAGTTATATTCATTAAACAATTTTATATTTTCTACATCTAAATTTTCTAGCATCCATGTTGCTGCATCTACTGGATAACTTGAAGAACTAACAAAGCTATTGTTCATTTTAGGCTTATACATTGAAAATGCAAGTATTATTACAACTGCTAGTGTTATTGTTCTTCCTAGTATTGTGGTCATAAAGTTTGTAACATTTCTGCAGCCATCACTATCATACTTTTCTACAAGTGATGTTAATAGTTTTGCAAATACAAAACCGCCTATTAATACTAATAATGAAATTTGTCTTCTTGACATAAATGACAAATACACAAGTCCTGCTAGCATAAACAAATCACTTAATTTTATTCTTGTATCTGTAAATATTAATATTATTAAAAATAGTGCTAATACTATCATTGTTGATTTGTCATTATATAATGTTAATGGTAAATGCTCACTAATGCTTTGTGTAGTATTTCCTTGCATTGTTTTTATTAAATATGTGTATGGTGTATCCCCAAGTGGAGTTAGTAATCCTGTAAATGCACATATTACCATTACTAATATTAACCATTTTACGGCTGAATTTTTAGTTACTTTTATTTTATATGGATTATCTCTTAGTTCTTTAGTTCTTACTTTTATCTTTTCAAATCTTACTTCTTCTTGTGCTACTTCTTCTTTTTTCTCATTTATTAATTTTTGAATCTTACTTGCTTCTTCTTCGTTTTTAGCTTTTGCTAATTTCTTTTCTAGTGTTTTTACCACATCTTTTTTATTAAATACAATAAATCTTTGTAGTAAATTTTTCTCTGCTATTGCTGCAATAATGTATTCTGCTATATATGGTAAAAATAGTACAAAGAAAAATGGCCATACTGCTACGTGTATGTTTGCAATTGCTATTGAAATTGCAATTATCGCTATTAAATATCTTTTTTTCTTTGTCTCTAAAAAACTTTCTATGCATAGTATTGTTAATACAAATAATATAAATGTTACTAGTTGAGCTCTTGCTGCTATATAGTCTCTTAACAAATACAAACATGCCATTGATATAACAAGTGATACTAGTTTATTTTTTGTTAGCTTTTGGCTAGTATAATATAGTGATATTCCTAGAATGCTTGTCAAGACTACTGTTGATAAATATACAAATAGCATTCCTCCATCTGGCAAACCAGATATTTCTCCTAAATGATACACTAAATACATTCCTGTATCATATGCCCAATGAGGATATGTGTATGGTAAATCTTCATGCCAAGAAAAGTGATCTTTCATGTCTATTCCATTGTTTGTAATTAGTTCCCCTATTTTTATAGTATAATAAGTATCATTTTGTAATGTTCGTGGTGTTAATGAAAAGCAAAAAATAATTATACATACTATTGCTAATACATTAAATATTATTTTTGTTGTTTTGTCTTGTATTTTCATATATTCCTCCATAATTTTTCTTTTTTCGTATTATATACTAAAACACCCTGTTTATCAAGGTGTTTGTATTTTAGATTTCATCAGTATAGTATTCAAATCCATATCCAAAATTCAATTTACAATATTTGTTTATAAATTCCGGTTCATTCCAGTCAATTTTATAGGTTGGTTCTTTTATAACTTGTCCTTCTTTATTTACAACTCCCCATTTTCCGTTTATTTTTATTCCAGCATATCCATATTTGCTATACTCTGTTACCATGTCATATTTGGCTTGCACTATTTCTTTTCCATTTGCATCTACAAATCCCCACTTGCCATCTTTTGAATATGCAAATAATGTGTTTTCTTTAAATATTTCTTTGTTTGATATTATATTTCCATTATTGTCTAAATATTTCATATCATTTGAAGATAATAGTTTTATATAGTCACTATTTGTATATATAGTAGCATCTTTTATTGTGGTAGTTTTTTGTGCATTGCTATTATAAATCTCTATTGTATTTGAACTAGATATTATTGCTTGCATAGCATTTTTATCTTTTACTCTTTGTATAATGTCGTAAGAAAAACTAATAACTTGTTTTCCTTCATCATTTAGAACGCCTACTTTTCCGTCACTTGTTGCTATAAAAAATTTTCCAAATGCGTATTCTATATATTGATAATTATTTTTTATTAAAATATTTCCTTCTTTATTTATTACTCCAAATTTTTCATCATTATCTACTGTAATAATATAATTTTCATTAGATGTATCTATTAAACTTTCATATTTTGGATTTTCTTGTTTGTTTCCACTTAAGTCAAATGTTTCTGTATCTTCACCTTTTTTGGCTGTTAAAATATTTTGGGCACAATATATATAATCATACTCTGTAGGTAATATTTGCTTTCCTTCAATATTTATTATTCCTTGTTTAGAATTCTTTTCTACTACAAAAAGTTTATCTGTTTTGTTATATTCAATTTCGTCATAAGTACAATCTATTACTAATTTTTTATTTTTTGCTATTCCATATTGTCCATTTTTTGATACTAGTAAATACACATTTTTATCATCTTCTATGTCTGTGACTCTGTCTATTTCGTTATATTCTGCATTTAGCAATAATTTACCGTCTTTGTTTATATATCCATATCTATATCCATCTTGAGTTTTTGTTTGTACAATATACCCAGAATCCATATATTCAGCCTCATTTGTGTAATATCCATCAGCTTTTATTTCATCATATTGTGGCTTTACTATTTGTTTTCCCTTTATATTTATTAGTCCATATTTTCCCTCTTGCTTTACTAGTAAAGTTCCCTCTTTATATTCTAAACTTTTTATCTCTTCATATATTGATTTTGTTATTTTCTTGCCGTTAAAATCCATTACTCCATATTTTCCATTTTCTTTATATTGTAATACACTTTTTTCAAAAGGAATATCTGATGTTGATTCTTCGCATATTAGCGGTAACACTTGCTCATATTCAGTAAATATTTCTTCATTTTTCTCGTTTAATACTTTTGTCTTATACTCTCCAGTTGTAGAATCATAATCATAATAGCAGAAGAATATTGGCTTTGAAGGATTAGGTATATTTATTACTGTATATTCTGGTTGTATCATTATATTTCCTTCAGCATCTATTACTCCATATTTTTCATTTTTATATAATTTAAAATAGCTATATTTTTCTACTTTTTCCAGCTCATATTTACTTCCAGAATTATTTAATATAACTGCTACTCCTGCAATTATTGCAATTATTAAAATTGCTACAATTATTAATACTTTACTTTTAACTTTTTTCATATGCTATTACCTTTCTATACTTTGCATGCTTTTACCCAAAGTATCCTTTTATCTTCATATTTTTCTATTTTATATATTACGTTTTCGGTTTCTATTGTCGGATTTTCATTGTCTTCTGGAACTCTTCCTAAAATTTCCAAAAGGTAACCAGATAAAGTTTCATAATCTCCTTCTGGCACGTCTACATTTAAAATCTTTTTTAAATCATATATAGAAACACTTCCATTTATTATAAATGTGTTATCATCTACCTTTTGGAATTCATATTCTATATCATCATACTCATCAAATATATTTCCAACTATTTCTTCTAACAAGTCTTCCATTGTTACAAGTCCAGCAGTTCCACCATATTCATCTATGACTATTGCCATTTGCATTTTATTTTTTTGTAAATCTTTAAACAGTTCATTTATAGGCTTATTTTCAGAAACAAAGTATGCTTCTCTCATTATACTTTTTACTTTTATTTGCTTTTTAGTTCTATAGTATTTAAGTAAATCTTTTATAAATAATATTCCTTTTATATCGTCTATAGTGTCTTCATATATTGGTATTCTACTATATTTATAATCATCTAGCTCTTTTAAATTTTCTTCTATATCAGAGTTTATATCTATAGCAAATATGTCTGTTCTATGTGTCATTACCTCTGAAACACTAATATCATTAAATTCGAATATATTATTTATCATTTCTTTTTCTTCTAGCTCTATTGTTCCTTTTTCTTCCCCTTCATCTATTAACATTTTTATTTCTTCTTCTGTAACTATCTCTTCGTCATTTTCTGAAATTCCAAATAATTTTGATATCACATTTGTCGACGCTGTAAGAATTTTCACAAAAGGAGCCGTTAATATAGAAATTGCTCTTATTGTTCCAATTGAGTAATATGCAATTTTTTCATAGTATTTCATTGCTATTCTTTTTGGCACGAGTTCTCCAAAAACAAGTGTAAAGAAAGATAAAATAATGGTTATAATTATTATTGAAATTCCTTTAAAAATATCTACACTTATAAATGGAAACAAACTGTTTAATTTTGGTGCTAACATATTTGCAAATGTGTCTGACGCAAATGCACTAGACAAAAAGCCTGCTAAAGTTATTCCTATTTGAATTGTTGCTAAAAACTTACTTGGATTTTTTAACATTTTTTCAATTTGCCTAGCCTTTTTATTTCCTTCTTTTGCTTGCTTTTCTATTTTAGCATCATTTAAAGAAATAAAAGCTATCTCTGTGGCAGCAAAATAAGCATTTAATAAAATTAGTACAAGCAATACTGTTAACTGAAAAATCATTTTTTGTTCTTCCTCTCTTTTATACTATTCTATCCGTATTTTGCTGCTTTTATTATATATTTCTTTATATGAATTTTAAAATGTTCCTTAATGTAAATTTTATAACAAATATTTTTTATTTTATGCATAGATTTTATCATATAAGTTTTTGAAAATCAATTAATTTATTGAGTTAATTAAAAAACGAGTAGTTCGCGAAGAACTACTCTTAATCTTCTTAATGCCGATGTGAAAATCACATAGCTTAATTTGATTAGATTATACTATCTAATATGGTTAAAGTCAACAAAAATATACATATTAAAATGCACAAGGTTCAAAATTTTGAACCTTGTTTTTTGTGGTTTACTTAAGTTTCTTTAGCGATAATGCATCTTCTGTATTCTCGCATATTTTCTATACAAGTAATTAGAGTGATTCTATTTTCATTTGTATTTTCAATATCTGACCAATCTGTTTCTTTAATAATTTTATTCATTTGTACTTTATACTTTTTTGTTCCAAATTGTGTTTCATATATAATAACATCACCTATTTCTAGATTTTTAATTTCTTGAAAAAAACTACATCTATACCCTCTATTATGAGCCGCTAGACATACATTTCCATCCCACATTGAACTCCCATTAAAATGTCCGACTCCTCTTTTTAAGACCTCTGAAGTTGTCCCCTCTATAATTGGTGCATCAAGATTTAATTTTGGTATTTTTATTCTCCAATTGTTAGATTTGTATTGAATTCCAACTATTTCTTGTACATTGTTAACATTGTTTTGCTCACTTATACTCGATATAATATTTTCATTATTATTACATTTAATAATACTATTGTTATTAGTTTCAACTGGATTTACTTTACTTAGACTTAGAATAAAATTAGAATTTATCTGCTTTTTTTGGCAAGAATTCCATATTAGAATCAAATTAATAGATATGTATATTATTAGTATAGAAATTAAAATCGTTGTAAATATTATTATTCTTTTGTTATTCTTAATCATACATAGACCTCACTCCCTTTTTTTGAAATACGTTTTTCTTTAGTACGTTTAAATATAACTAGAAAGAATGGTATGAACTTTGCAAAGCGCTTTGCTTATTCTTATGTTAACATCTTTCCTTTAATTTGTAAACAAAATTATTTCTTATAAATTCTACATATTATTCTATTTTAATTTGTATTTATTTATAATATTTTTCTAATCTGCACATTCTGATACATGTTTTTTTGTTATTGTGAATTTTGCTGTCAAAAAGTTTTTTATATTATCAAACAAAAAAACATAGACCATTATATTTTAGTCTATGTTTTTATAAATTAATTCTTTTTATTCTTCTGGAAAATCACTTGGTAGTTCAAAATAAAATTCAACTCCATCTTCCTTATTTTCTACACCAAATCTCTCGTTGTAATTGTTCATAATAGCTTTTACTAGAGCTAATCCTATTCCTGTTCCACCATCATCTCTGTTTCTAGATTCATCAACCTTATAAAATCTTTTCCAAATTCTATCTATGTCTTCATTTTTTATTGTATTACCTGTATTAAATACGCTTGTTCTTACTTTTCCTTCGCTGTCTTTAGATATATTTATAATAATCTGCTTTTTTCCATTTACTTCTTCTGCATGTTTTATTGCATTAGTAAAATAATTAGTAACAACTTGGTCTATATAAAATTCGTCTGCATATACTTCTACTGATTCTGTTTGATTTAATACCACTATTATATTTTTTTCTTCTAGCATTACTTTGCATCTTCTAATTACTTCATTTACTAATTCTACTATATTAAACTTAACATTAGCAAATTCTCTTTTTCCATATTCTAGTTTCATTAGTTCCAAAAGTTGTTTTACCAAAGTATCCATTTTTCCTGCTTCATCTATTATTACCTCTGCATAAAACTTTCTAGATTCTTGATCTGTGTTTACATTTTCTGCCAAACCTTCTGCATATCCTTGTATTAATGCTATTGGTGTTTTTAGTTCATGTGATACATCAGAGATAAATTGTTTTCTCATTTCGTCTATTTTAGATTTTTCTTCTATATCCTTTTCTAGCTCTATGTTGTTTTCCCTTAGTTGTTTTATAGTTGTTTCAAGTTTTCTTGACATTATATTTATACTCTTACCTAAATTATTTATTTCGTCGTTTGTATCTTTTTCTATGTATTTTTTACTAAAATCCAATTTCGCCATACTAGTTGCAATTTCGTTTAATTCTGTAATTGGATCTGTGAATTTTCTAGACAATATAGATGCTAATATTCCTGCAATTAATACAGAAATTCCTCCTACTAATATTAATAGATTGTTAGAAATTCTAACACTTTCTTGTATTGATGAAATTGGTATTCTTATAAATATAGTATTTCCGTTATTAGCTTCACCAGAAAGGAATATGTAATTTAGATTATTAGTTAAATCAACTACTTTCCTTATTGTTACTTTATCTTTTTTGTATATAAGGACATTCTTTACATCACTATTAGTATTAATTCGTTTATTACTTATTATCATTTCATTTATTTTATCTACCGCAGCAGTTAAGTTTTTTTCAGAACTGTATAATGTTAAGTTTTCATTGCTTTTTATTAAAATGTCAAAATCATTTTTAGTTGCAATAGTATTTAGTTGTTCTTCTAAAGTTGTTTCATCACTACTAGTACTATAGTACTCGTTAATTTTCCCATATACTTTTTTTACGTCCTCTACTTTAGAATATAAATAAAAACTTTCCAAAACTACATTATTTATAGTAATTAAAAACAAAACTATCATAATTATAATTATACAAAGTGAAAAAAATAACTTTATACGAATAGATTTAAACATATCTCTAATTTTGCTCATTTATTACCTCTTTTTTAGAAACTTTATTTTACTTCAAATTTATAGCCTACACCTCTCATAGTTTCTATATATTTACCTTTTTTACCAAGTTTGTGTCTTACTTTTTTTATGTGGCTATCTATTGTTCTAGAGTCCCCATAATAGTCATAGTTCCAAACATTATTCAATATTTTCTCTCTAGATAATGCTATTCCACTATTGTCTATTAAATATTTTAGTAGCTCGTACTCTCTTAAACTTAGCTCTATTTCTTTACCATCTACTTTTACGGTTCTTCCATCTGTGTCTATTGTTATTCCACCATAGTCTTTAACATTATTTTCGTTTACTCTTGTTCTGTTTAGTATAGCTTCTACTCTAGCCACCAAAATTTTAGGGCTAAATGGTTTTGATATATATTCATCCACCCCTAGTTCAAATCCAAATAATTCATCTTGTTCTTCTCCTCTTGCAGTAAGCATTATTATTGGTATTTTAGATGTTTGTCTTATTTGTCTTAATACAGACCAACCATCTAATTTTGGCATCATTACATCTAATAATATTAAACTTAATTTGTTTTGGTTTTCTTCAAATACTCTTAATGCTTCTTCCCCGTCTGCCGCTTCTAACACGTTAAAGCTTTTTTGCATTAAAAAGTCTTTTACTAATTTTCTCATTCTTGATTCATCATCTACAACTAATACAGTTACGTCGCTCATAGCAAATCTCATTCCTTTCAAAATTATAGCTATTTTATTTAATAAATATTATAACCATATTTTATGTCTATTTTGTGAATTTCTTGTATTTTGTTACACCACATAATAAAAATATTATGTGGTGTACTTTTTTGTATATATTATTGCCATTTTCGAAGTCTAGTTCTAAAGTCTTCATTGTATACTGTAGTATTTACTTGTGGCTTCTCATTAATATAGTTTTGGCTATATGCTTGATTTTCTATATTTTCTAATTTATCTTGCATAAATGTATTACCTAATCTTATGCAATATTCTATATGTTTTCTATCCGCCATCTAGACTTCCCCCTTATATTATCCATTCATTGCTTCTTTTATATAGTTTGTTTCCTCTTCTATGTCTAATCTCATAAATAGAGGTTCTCCTTTTTCTATCACTTTTGTCTCTTTATCTATTTTTCCATAAGAACTTATTGAATCCCAGCCTTTTAAGCTTTCATCATTTATTCCTAATTGCTCAAACATTTTATTTGCAGTTTCTTTCATAAATGGTTGTAATAAAACTGCTACTATTCTTAAATTCTCTGCTAAATGATACATTACTGATTTTAATTTTTCTTTATCATTTTCATCTTCAGATTTAGCAAGTGCCCAAGGCATTGTTTCATCTATATATTTGTTGCTTCTTGATATTATTGACCATAACTCTGTAAGGGAATTACTTATATGAATTGAATCAATATTTTCTTCTACTGAATGTACTTTTGAAATTACAAACTCTTCTAGTTCTGCATCTTGTTCATTTTTATGTCCAACATTTTGAGGTATTACTCCTCCATAACATTTGTTCATCATACCTATTGTTCTGTTTAATAGATTTCCTAAGTCATTACATAACTCTGTATTGTATCTTTCAATAAATCCTTCTGGAGAGAATATTCCATCTTGTCCATACTGTAATTCTTTTAATAAAAAGTATTTTGTTGCATCTAATCCATATCTATTTATTAAAGTTTCTGGATATACAACATTTCCTTTAGATTTTGACATTTTGCCATCTTTCATCATTATCCAACCATGTGCATATAGTTTTTTAGGTAATGGTAAATCTAATGCCATTAAGAATATTGGCCAATATATACCATGGAAACGGATAATGTCTTTTCCTACTATTTGAAGGTCTGCTGGCCAGTACTTTTTAAATTTGCTGTCATCTTCTGAACCATATCCTAATGCTGTTATGTAGTTTGTTAACGCATCTAACCATACATATATTACATGTTTAGGATTTTTTCTTACTTTTACCCCCCAATCAAAACTTGTACGAGAAACACATAAATCTTCTAATCCTGGCTTTATAAAATTGTTAAATAATTCATTTTTTCTAGATTCTGGAGCTATAAAATCTGGATTTTGTTCATAAAATTCTTCAAGTCTTTTTTGATATTTTTTCATATTAAAGAAATATGATTCTTCTTTCATTTTCTTTACTTCTCTACCACAGTCTGGGCACTTACCATCTACTAATTGAGTTTGTGTAAAGAATGTTTCGCAAGGTACACAGTACCAACCTTCATACTCTCCTAAATATATATCTCCTTGTTCCATTAATCTATCAAATATATCTTCTACTACTTTTGTATGTCTTGGCTCTGTAGTACGAATAAAGTCATCGTAATTTATATCCATCTTTTTCCACAAATCTTTAGCTATTTGTGCAATTTGATCTACATGCTCTTGTGGTGTTTTATTTTCTTTTGCTGCCACATCTTGTATTTTTTGTCCATGCTCATCCATACCTGTAAGCATATAGCTATCATAACCTCTTAGTTGTTTATATCTTTTTATTGTATCTGCTAATACTGTCGTGTATGCTGTTCCAATATGAAATTTACCACTTGGATAATATATTGGCGTTGTTACATAAAATGTTTTGTTTTCCATTAAAATCAATCCCCTTTTCTATTTGCTTTTTTCTTCCATTTGTTGTTTGTATTTAATTTGCTGTCTTAAATTTTTATATAAAAATTCATAAATACCCATTGAATCCATTTCTACATATGTTTTCTCATCATTTTTTGGTTTCTCTCGTACATAAATTTCATAAATATTTAAAATAGTATCTATAGGAATTTCAAGTGCATCTTTAAATATTACATCATTTTCTTCAAAGTCAAAATTTTTCTTTTTTATGTCCGAACTTAAACTTAGAGCATAAAATTCTCCTTTATATTTATATAAATTCATATTTTCGACTTTTTTTTCATCTTCATTTTCCAAATTTTGCTCTCCGTAATCTAAATCTTCATCTTCTTCATCCTCAATTGTTTCTATGTTCTCTTTATTCATAAGCCACAATCTATAGTTTTCTATTCCTAATGAATCTAATATTTTTTCACATGCCAACATAGTTGTGTAATTATCCATTTTTAAAGTTTTTGTCATGTTCTCTATTTTCTTACAATCATATTCATATGCAGAAGTTTTGTCTTCTATTATATGTTCCTCTTTATCATATTCACATTTTTCTTCTAACTCTCTTAATTTTTCTTTCATTAATTCATGTTTTCTTTTTTCCATTTCTTCTGTTACATTTTCCATTTTATCGTCTGATTTATTTGGTTTTAAACTCATTTTAAAAAATTCTCTTCTTGGTTCATATTCAAACATATTTTTCGCCTCACTTTACATATTTATTTTATCTTCATAAGGCGTTAATGTCAACATTTTTTGGAAATTTATTTTTTATAATAATTTAGCGTCCATGTTTTAAAATTCTGTCTATTTTTATAAATTAAAAATTTGAGTCAATATATAATTTGCTTATATTATAATTTTATAATTTTTTCCCAAGATAAATTTTCTTTTCCAAAATGACCATAATTAGTTGTACTTTTGTATATTGGCTTTTGTAAATCTAAGTAATTTATTATTCCTCTTGGTGTCAAATCAAATTTATTTAATACTTTGTTTATAAGTTGCTCTATACTAATTGTTTCTGTTCCAAAAGTATCTATATATACCGAAACCGGTTTTGCCACGCCTATTGCATATGATATTTGAATTTCACATTTCTTAGCCAAATTATTAGCCACAATATTTTTGGCTATATGTCTTGCCATATAACTTGCTGACCTATCTACTTTTGTAGCGTCCTTTCCAGAAAAAGCTCCTCCACCATTTCGTGCATATCCACCATAAGTATCTACTATTATTTTTCTTCCTGTAAGACCAGTATCAGATTTAGGACCTCCTATTACAAATCTTCCTGTTGGGTTTATATAATATTTAGTACTTTCGTCTAGCATATTACTTGGTATTACATATTTAATTACTTTTTCTTGTATATCTCTTCTTAAAGTTTCAATGTCAATTTCTTCGTTGTGTTGTGTAGAGACCACTACAGTATCTACCCTTGTTGGCATATTATTTTCATATTCCACTGTTACTTGTGCTTTTCCATCTGGTCTTAAATAATTTATTATACCTTGTTTTCTAACTTCAGTTAATCTTTTTGTTAATCTATGTGCTAAATATATTGGCATTGGCATAAAATTATTTGTTTCATCACAAGCATAGCCAAACACCATTCCTTGGTCACCAGCTCCCTCCGAAATTATTCCCTCTTTTTGTTTTTCTTCTAAAGATTTATCAACTCCCATTGCAATATCTTTAGACTGTTTTGATATATTTAAGTGTACTTTACATGTTCTATAGTCTATATCTAATTCTTCATTATCATACCCTATTTCTTTTATAACATCTCTTACTATTTTTTCTATATTTATATCTTTTGCATTAGATGTAATTTCACCTGCTACTATTATTTCATTTTTACCAGCTAGAACCTCACATGCTACTCTAGAAAGCCTATCTTTTTCTAAATATGCATCTAGTACACTGTCTGCTATATAGTCGCATAGTTTATCTGGGTGACCCTCTGTTACACTTTCCGAGGTAAATAGTTTTTTCATCTATATCACATTCCTTCTTTAAATCATATTTTTTTCTTTGATATATTTTTCTCTCTTTTTGCTTTTGTAATACATAAAAAATACGAAATTATTTTTCTAATTCCGTATTTTTTATATAATATTGGATATTTATTTTAGAGAACATCTCTACTTTTTCGCTATTCTAATATTTTTACTATTCAACTGTTATAGAATAATATATTCCTCTATTAGCTGCATAACCTCCATCATTTTTATTTTTTGGTAAATATAATATTCCGCCTTCATCAATAGAATACAATTCTACTGAATCCTTATTAAAATCTACCTCATTTATTCCATATGCATTAAGTCTATTTAAGGTAATTTTTGAATATTTTATAGCATTAACTAGTGGAATGAATATAACATAACCTGCGTTTTCAATATAGTTTCCTGATGTTGTGTAACCTTGAATACGAGTTGGTGTTAATTTTGTAATATTTGTATTTATAGAAGTAATCTGTTGTTCTATTGTTTTTACTCTATTCTCTACTTGCTCTACTTTACTAGTTAAGTTATCATTTTCTTTTTGTAACTCTGCTTTTTCATTTTCTACAGTTGTTATTTTTTCATTTAATTCTGCTATCTTTTTATCCTTTTCATCTCCAGTTTGTGATGTTGAATCTAGTTGTTCTTGTAGTCTTTTTACTTGTCCTTCTAAAAGCTCTATTTTAGCTTTATTTTCTGTATAGCTTCCTGTACTAGTAGTTGTTCCCTGATATATTTCTAGAAGGCTTATTTCATATCCAGTATCATTTAATACTATTGTATCTTTATCATCTTGTAATACACCATACTTTGATATTATATCCTCTACTTGTTGTTGCTCCAATTCCTCGTTTCTCTCTATTGCCTCTACTTGTGCATCTAGTATTTCTGTTCCTATCTTTTCCTTTGCTTCTGACGTTATTTGCAATCGTTTTGCTTCTTTCGCTTTCGTAAATATTCCATTATCTCCTACAGTCATACTTATTGCTATTCCGCCCAAGATTATTAGCACTACTATTGTTACTACTAGTGCTACCAATGTTATACCATTTGATCCATTCGCATTTATTTTTACCTTTTTATTTCTTATACTCCCTTTATTAAAAATCATTCTCAATTCCTCCAACTTTATTTTTTTACTTTCCTTTTAACATTATACTTTTAAAATTTAACTTTTCAAATTAATTACTTAAATTTATACTTTTATTTTTTAGTTAAAATTATCTTATCATTTCTTACTTTTATCATCAAGCCGCTAAGGCTTGATATATATATATATATATATATATATATACTCTCCCAACGGTTTGCTGGTTTTGTTACATTTTAATTACTTTTCTGTTGCAGTTTTGTTACAAAGTTAAGTAGAGGTGGCTTAATTTACAGCAAAAATAAATTAATTACTATTATTCTCTATTTTTTGTTTATTTTTTACATTTCGTATATATTTTTCAAATTTTACACATAATATTAATATTAGTGCATTTATATTAACATATGTGTTTCTGTATAATTTACCCATATAATGCTATATTTCATTTATTAATATAAATTGAAAGGAATGAATTTTATGGCAGTTGATTTTAGTATAATAGGTGAACGTATTAAAAAAGCAAGAAAGGCAAAGAAAATGACACAAGAAGATTTAGCAGAAAAAATGGATGTTTCAATTGCATTTTTAAGTAGAATTGAGAGAGGAACTTCTCAAATTAATTTGAAACGTTTAAGTCAAGTTTGCAATATATTAGATGTTACAGAAGGTGAAATCTTAAACGGAACAGCTAGTGGTTCTGGAAAATATCTTAACTCTGAATTTGCTACTTTATTAGAAAATTGTTCTTCTGAAAAGCAAAGATTAATATATGATATTGCAAAAGTAGTAATTGATAGATAAAAAGCGTATTATAAAAAAGTAGAAGAAAAAACGTAGACCAAAAAAGTAGTCTACGTTTCTTCTATCTATATAAAAAACAATATATTGTTTGTAATATATATTATTCTTTTTTCTTATTTTTGTTACTCTATTTTTTTACAGCTATTAGTGCTTTTATTTTTATTCCTTGTTCCATAAACATTTTTTCATGCTCTGTTTGTATGTTGTCCCAAAAATTTTCTTCATTTTCCAAATCATATGTCTTCTTTTCTATCTTGAATCCACATTCTTCAAAATAAACTAAACTATCTTCAAATAGATTGTCATCATCTGTTTTAAAATAAATTTCTCCATTTTCACTTAATATTTGTTTATATTTTTCTAATTGTCTTGAATGTGTAAGTCTCTTTTTATGGTGCTTTCCACGTGGCCATGGATTGCAAAAATTTATATATATTCTTTGCACTTCATCTGTTTTGTCTAATATATTTAAAATTCTTTCTATATCGTATCTTGTTAAATATACATTTTCTATTTCTTTTTGGTTTTCTTCATATTCTTTTTCTATATTTCTTTTTGCCAAACCTAGCATTGCATCTACTAAATCAATTGCTAAATAATTTATATTATCGTTTTTTACTGCAAGTTTAGATATAAAGCTTCCTTTACCACACCCTAATTCTATATGTAATGGAGCAATATTCTTATATAATGTTTTCCATTTTCCTTTGTAGTCTTCTGGATTATCTATATAAAACTTGCTTGCTTCTAATTCTGGTCTTGCCCATGGTTTAAATCTTATTCTCATTTTTATCATGTTCCTTTCTGCTTTTTAATGCTTACATAGTAGCACATTTTTCTATTTTTAGCAATACTAAAATAGCAGCAAGCTATTTGACCGCTTACTGCTATTCTAATTTATTTTACATATTCGTTTAAAGGTTTTACTCTATATTTCAATTCATCAAGTTTATCTGTTGAAACATATCCTGGTGCTCCATTTATTACATCTGGAATTCTATTTACTATAGTTGCGCATGTAAGCTCTACTGTTGCTGGTCTTGCTACTACTATAGTTGTGTTTGGCTCTCCTTCTACTGTCCATTCGTTTTTGTCATAGTCTTCTTTTGAATATACTTTTCCTATACATTCTGACTCTATTGTTATTCCCTCTTCAGTTTGAGTTGTTACAACAGCACTCATTCCTGTACTATCTCCTGCTTTTACAGTCATTCCTAATGTTGATGAATAAATATCTTCTTTATATGTTTGTGGTACTGTTTTTTGTGTTTGTGATTTAACTGTTAATCCTAATTTTGAACATAGCCATCCATTAACATTCCACATGTACGATGGTAAATACTCTCCGCTATCTATTAGATTTTTTCTTTCTTCATCACTGATTCTATCTACAGAAGCTACTTCTTTATCAAATTCTTCTAATGTAAGACCTGATCCATGTGCTTTTGCTAATGCTATTCCATAGTCTTCTACATTATAGCTTGAGCTTCCTTTTATCTTTGTTATAGTGTGTGTTGAACCTGCTATTGCTGATATTAATTCTCCCCAGTAGATATCTTGATATCCACTTCCTACTATTGTACAATTATTTTGTTTTGCAAGCTCATCTATTTTTCTTGTTGCTTCTGGATTTGAATTTGCTGGATAAAATGCCTCTTCACATGTTGTAATTGCATTAATTCCTAATTTTGCACATAACATTAATGCATCTTTTACATCTTTAAATAAACTCATTGTTGTAACAATTACAATGTCTGGCTTTGTACTTTTTAACATTTCCTCTGCATTTTCTATAGAAGTTATAGTTACTCCTCTTTTTTCTCCTCCCATTATCTCTGAAATATCTTTTCCAACTACAGCTGGATTAATATCTACTGCTCCTACTATTTCAGCTCCTTTTTCGTACACATAACGCATAGTATAAACTGACATTTTTCCTGTACCATACTGTACAACTCTTACCTTTCTTTCCATCTTTTGCACCTTTCCTTTCTTTAATTATTTATATATAGATTATTCACTATATACCCTAATTTATACTTTTCTTTTGCTTAACTAAATAGCCTTATAAAGAAATTTTTTATTCCATTCCATAATCCTTGTATAATGTTTCCTAAAACATTAATTATTGCTTTTATTACATTATTATTTGTATACAAATCCACTAACATTTTATGTGTTGGTGGAAATATCCATATTATCAAAATTGCAATTGCTAAAATTCCTAATACTTTTAATAGGTTAATAAACTTTTTAAATGTCCATGGTTCTCTTACCTTATAACCTAAGCTTCTTAAATAATTGTTATATGCATTTGCATATGCTCTATTCATTTCTTCTTGCAATTTTTTTGCATTATTATATTCGTAATCTTCTTCATTTATTGTTTGTTGTTTTTGCTCTTGTTTATATTGAATCTCTTCTTGTTGCCTCTTTTCCCTTATTTGCCTTTCTTCTAATTTTTTTGCTTCTAACTTTGCATCATACTCTTTTCTCTTTTCGTCATTACCTAAAATTTCATATGCAGCGTTTATCTGTTTCATCTTTTCTTCTGCTTTTTGTTTTGCTTCTCCTTGTTGTAAATCCGGATGATATTTTTTTGCTAATACATGATATGCTTTATCTATAACCTCTTTTGATGCTTTTTCGCTTACTTCTAAAATCTCATATAAATTCAACATACTTGCCCCTTAAATTTTTATTTTTTAAATTATATCATTAAAATCGCTAAAATCATAGTATTTTTTTGTAAAATATGTTATAATTCGTTTATCTAAAATGAATTTAAGGAGTGATACTATTGAAATTAACATCAGATAACGAAACTTTGGCAGAAAACAAAGTATTAATTTTATATATATTAAATAAGATTGGAAAGCCTATTTCTAATGACTCTCTTTTAAACTTAGTCTTAGCAGTAACAGATATGAACTATTTTTATTTCCAACAATTTTTATTAGATTTATTAGAAAATGGGTATATTATGAATTATTATAAAGATGATTATAGTTTTTATGATATTACCGATTTTGGTAAAGAAACTTTAGCTCTTACTCAAGACATTTTACCTGGAATTATAAAATTAAGAGTAGATGCTAATTTTAAAGATGAATTAGACACTTTTGAAAATGCACATTCTGTAGTTGCTGAATATACACCACAAAGTGAAGACCATTTTATTGTTACTTGTAAAATTATAGACCATAGTGACACAATTTTTGAAGTTAAAACTTTTGCTGGTTCAAGACAACAAGCAAAAGATATTGTAGATAATTGGAACTCTAATGCAGATAAAATGTATCCTGCAATTTTAAGTATATTAACAAAAAAATAATTTTTCTATTTATTTCCAGTTTATTTTTTTCTTATTTGCACACTCTATATATTGAAAAGATAAATTTTCAAAAAAGTAATTTTTCAGGGGGTGAAATGAAATGATAAACTCAAACAAAAAAGTAGTTCCAGAAGCTTCAGAAGCTCTTAACAAATTCAAATATGAAGTTGCTAGTGAAGTTGGTGTAACTTTAAAAGATGGATACAATGGTAACTTATCTTCAAGAGATGCTGGTAGAATCGGTGGTAACATGGTTAGAAAATTAATAGAACAAGCTGAAAACCAAATGAAATAAGGTTTTGACTAAAATATTTTTATAGAACAGGCGAGGTATGAAAGTATTTCTAGACGTTTAGAAATACTTTCATACCTCTTCTTTGTTTATATGCTTTATCAAGTTTTTTAAGTTAAATTTTAGAATATTCTGTTGTACTTTCTTTTATCTTTCAGAATCTTCTAATAATATGGCTTTGTCTAGAGTTTTTGATTGTATAGTTTCTATCGTTCTTATTCCTGTTGATTGTTTTTCTAATTCTCCATAATATATTTGCTTTACGCCTGTATAGCCTAATTTTATAAGTTCTTCGTCAATTTTTTCTATTCTATCATCAAAGTCTAGTACACCATTAGTTAAAGCTAAAGTTCTGTAATACAAAATTGCTCCAATCATCTCTTCTTGTATGTCAAATTCTCGTATATATTTGTCCACCTCTATTAAGTCTTCTAAATACTTTTTGGCGGTAATAATTTGTGGGATTGTTCGTATATCTTCTTTTAATGGTTTTGCTTGATTTTTGTTTTCTTCTATTCTTAATCTTTTATTTCTACTTATTTCTTGTTCTATTATTTGTTTACTTACATTTAAATAAACTTCAAATTTTGACAAATAGTCCTCTCCTTTTAATATTTTTGCTTGCAATTTATTTTCTATAATATATCTTGACTCACAATTTTGTGCATAAAAATCTATATTTGCTTTTTCAAACTTTTCTGCAATCTCTAAATATTTATCCCCATAACTCACAATTATATTAGGAATTTTTGCATCATTAAAGCCTATACTATTTAGCGTATGGTTACATCTTGTTATAATATCCCACATATTTTCAATTGATTGCCCTATTCTTTCAAAAGCTATTTTCCTTTCATTTTCTTTGTCATAAGCCATTGTATAATTCTCCTTTTATTTTTATGTATACTATTATATATCTATATTGCTTATTTTTCAAGTTTTACATAAAAAAAATGAGGCTATACGCCTCATTTTTTGTTTATCTTTATGCTTCTGGTTCTACTAAACCAAAGTTTTTACCATCTTTAAGTCTATATATTACATTTACTTTTTGAGTATCTATGTTTATAAATACTAAAAAGTTATTTCTTGGTTTTCCTTCTAATTCTAGTTTTGCATCTTCTGGTGCCATTGGTTTTATTTCATAATAAATAGTTTTAATAATTTCATTTTCAACTTCATTTCTGTTTTCTAATGAATTCATTGATTGTTTTAAACGAATTGATTCAGTCATATTTTGTTTGTCATTTTTTGTTTTTGTCTTTCTAATTTGACCTTCTAATATGTCTATATCTTTATCTATAGATGCATATAAGTCTTTATGAGCTGTTACTGCTCTATATGAATCTGTTTCTGATGTTACATATAGTTCTGCAACTTGTTCATTACCTTCTGTTTTTATTGTTGCAGCTACATCAAACTCCTCTCCAAAATATTTTTCTAATCTTTCGCTTTTTCTTTCGATATACTCCTTAATAGCTTCTGTTGCTTTTAAGTCTTTTCCTGTTATTTTTATGTTCATAAAAATCGCTCCCTTCATTTTGTTCTTTTGTTAATATTACTATCGTACCTTTATTATACCTTGTTTAGGAAAAATTTTCAAACATTTTATGATATTTTCTTAAATTTTACAAATTTTTCACAATTATTTTGAATTTTTTACCCTCAATTTCTTATAAACTCTTGCAAAAATTCCATTTATATGATAGAATTTTATTTGCTATATTGAGATTAACCATAAGGAGGTGCAAATAAATGCCAAATATTAAATCAGCTATAAAAAGAACTAAAATTATAGAAAAGAAAACAATGCAAAATAATATGATTAAATCAGCATACAAAACAGCTGTTAAAAAGTTTGAAAGTGCTTTAGAAGCAGGTAACATCGAAGAAGCTACAGCTTTATTCTCAGAAGCAACTAAAAAAATTGACCAAGCTTGTACAAAAGGTGTTATAGTAAAAAACACAGCTGCTAGAAAAAAATCAAATTTAGCAAAAAAATTGAATGCTGCAAAATAAGTTTATATTAATTATTTTTTATAAGCTTATTTTAAAGCTACATATAGAAAATTGTGCACAGTTTTTTATTTTGTAAAAAATTCTCGGTTTTTCCCGAGAATTTTTCTTTTTTATTCTTTTATTTCTGTACTTGTTTCATATAGACTATCAGCACACATATCTATATCTTCTCCCCAAGATATAGTTCCAATGCCATATATTACCTTTGATTTTATTTCAATATTATGTTAATATAATTATATAGATTATTATTTTAACGTTATGTTTGAAAGGAATAGTAAATATTATGAAATTTATAAATATTTTATTAGATAAAATTAAACATTTAGATTTAAAAATTGCTAAGATAATGAAATTTGGTTTTGTAATTTCTTTTATAATGTGCATTCTATCTTCTTCTTTATTAGCTACATATCAATTTATAATAAGCTTACCAATTTTATTTTACATAGGTATTTCTCTATTTAAAAGTTCTTTAAGTTTTGGTGTAACATTTTTCATTTGTGGAATAGGGTTCGATACAGTAAAAAAACAAATGATTTAAATTTCGTACCAACAAGGACGGAGATTTTAGCACACATTTTTCAAAATGCGCTAAAATCTCCGTCCCTATTAGCATAATTTTTTTAGTTTTCTCTCATCCACTCTATTATATCTTCTTTTTCTTTTCTGTTCCCACTAAGACTTATTAAAGTTGAAGATTTTCCTTTTTGTTCTAATGTTATTATATATTTTATGTTTTGACTATCTAATTTATCTTCCATTGTAACAATCTTATCCGCTGCGCTTTCCATTCCAATATTTGATATTTTTATATCTACTAACG
>CAKPFO010000026.1 GCA_934153805.1 uncultured Clostridia bacterium
GCAGAAAACGGATGGAAGTATACATCAAAAGAGCTTCCAAAATATGCAGATAAAAATGCAACTACACCAATAGTATACACAGTAAGAGAAGCAAATGTAGATACAAAATATGAAGCAACAGTAGATGGAAATAATATAATAAATACATTAAAAGAAACTCCAAAAACTGAAATAACAGTAAGTAAAGTATGGAGTGACGGAAATAATCAAGATGCAAACAGACCAACAAGTATTAAAGTCCAATTATTTGCTGATGGAGTAGCACAAGGAGATGTAATTACATTAACAGTAAATAATAAGCTACAAGCAGATGAAAACATTTGGCAATATACATTTACAGGACTAGATAAATATAATTCAAAAAATGAAAAAATAAACTATGAAGTAAAAGAAGTAATTTCAGGTGGTAATGCAATTGCTGAAAATGGAAAAAATGGAGATTATACAGTAACGTATGAAAAAGATTCTGAAAACAAAGTAATGACAATTACTAACTCATACACACCACAAACAACAGAAGTAATAGTAACAAAAGTATGGGTAGATAACGACAATGCAGACCAAGTTAGACCAGGACAAATAACAATAAAATTATACAATGGAAATACAGTGGTAGAGAAAGCTCCAACAGTAGTTAAAAACGGAGACACATGGACATATACATTTAAAGATTTACCAAAATATGCTGCTGGAGAATTAATAACATACACAGCAAAAGAATTACGTGCAGACGGAACAATAGTTGCTAATAATGAACAATACAATGATGATTATGTTACAACATATAATGGAAATACAATAACAAATACATTAGTAAAACCAAACATTACAGTTGTAAAAACAAGCAATAAAACAAATGCAGAAGTAGAATATGGAGCAGAAATAGCATATACATTAATAGCAACAAACAGTGGAAATAAAGCAGGAAATGTAACAATAAAAGATACAATTCCAACAGGAACAGAACTTAAAGAAGGTTCTAAAATAGTAGTTAAAGTAAATGGAACTACAACAAATATAACTAAAGCACAATTAGAAGCAGGTTATGAAATAAAAGGAGTTGCAGCAAATAATGGAAATGCAACAATTACATTTACAGTAGTAGTAAAAGCATATGCCGGAGAAAAAATAGAAAACACTGCTTACTATAAAACAGATAAAGACACAGACTTTACACCAACAGACGAAATAAAAACAAATGTTGAAGATAAAGCAACTGTAATACCAACAATTGCAGAAACAACAGAAGTAACAACAAAACAAAGAGCAATATTAGTATTAGATGTATCTGGAAGTATGAATGATTCAATAAAAGTAAGTGGAAAAGGCTGGAATGCAAAATATGAAACAAAGCTAAAACTAATGAAAAATGCTGTAAATACATTCTTAACAGAATTTTTAAAGAATGGAAAAAATGAAGTCATGATAATAACATATTCAGATGATGCTAAAGTAACATGTGGATTTACTACAAATAAAACAATAGCATATAATTCTATAGGAAGCGCAAATGGTGGAACTAATATAGATGCAGGATTAACTTTAGCAAATAGCAAAATAACATCAGATGCTAATAACACTAGTGTAATATTAATGACAGATGGTTTACCTTGTTACTATGTAGATAATACTACAGGAGAAAGAAGAGAAGAAGGATTTGGAACATACTATACAAAAGCACCTGCAGAAGCAGCAATAGAATCAGCAGGATGGATTAAAGCAAAAGGCTCTAAAGTATATTCTATAGGATTTGGATTAGATAGCATAACAGAAAGTGAATGGGTTCAAGATAGATATTATAACTGGATTAATATTGGAGTTAATTCTAGAGAAAAAGCAAAAGAATTAATGCAAAAAATAGCAAGTCCAACTACAACTAATTCAGATGGAACACAAAACAAGTATTATTATGATACTTATGATGGAGACGCTTTAAACAAAGCATTTAAAGATATAGTAAGTTCAATTACAACAATAACTAATAGTGACCCAATATCTTTAAAAACAACACAAGGTATAGTAACAATAACAAAAGGATTTAAAGAAGGTCAAAAAGTAGAAGTATATACTGGAACATATAATAAAGATACATCAAAACCAGTAGCAACATATACATGGGCTGAATTTGTAGCATTACAATATACAACATATTCAAATAACACAATTACATTTAACTTAGGTAAGTATATGAAAGACAGTAACATTGCAGCTAATACAGAAGTTAGTCTAAGATTTGTAAATGAATAAAATTCAAAAAAGCTAATAGCATTTAATATGTTATTAGCTTTTTTGAATTTTTAATATTAAGTATGTATAGTTACAATTTACAGTGTTTTAGTCTTTAATTGAAAAAACGATACATTATCAAACTTTTAAAAGAAGAATTTTATAAATTGTGAATTGTAACTATGCATTTTCAAAAAGTGAAATATCTGTGAAAACTATGGAAAAAAATTACAAAATATGGTATAAAGTATGTGATAAAATTTAGAAGAGAAGAGGAAAATGGAATGCCTTATATACAATTTAAAAATGTAACTAAAGAATATAAGATGGGAGAAGTAACAATTAAAGCTCTAGATAAAACAAACTTCGATATAGAAAAGGGAGAATTAGTTGTTATAGTAGGACCATCAGGAGCAGGTAAAACAACATGCTTAAATATTTTAGGAGGAATGGATACAGCAACCTCCGGCAAAGTAATAGTAGATGGCAAAAACGTAAGTGAATTAAAGAATAAAGGGTTAATAAAATATAGAAGAGAAGACATAGGATTTGTATTTCAATTCTATAATTTGGTGCAAAATTTAACTGCTATAGAAAATGTAGAACTTGCAACGCAAATTTGTAAAGACTCATTAGACCCACAAACTATAATAGAAAAAGTTGGACTAAAAGATAGAACTAAAAATTTCCCTTCACAATTATCTGGAGGAGAACAGCAAAGAGTTGCAATAGCAAGAGCTATAGCTAAAAATCCAAAATTACTTTTATGTGATGAACCAACAGGAGCGTTAGATTACAAAACAGGAAAGCAAATATTAAAATTATTACAAGACACATGTAGAAAAGAAAAAATGACAGTAATAATAATAACACATAACACTGCAATAGCGCCAATGGCAGATAAAGTAATACATTTTAAAAATGGAAAAGCAGAGGATATAGTAATAAATGAAAATCCAACACCAATAGAACAGATAGAATGGTAAATGTATGAGGGGATAATATGAAAAGAGCGTTATTAAAAGATAGTATAAAGGAAATTAAAAATACATACAAGAGGTTTATATCTATTTTGCTAATGGCCTTTTTGGGAGTAGGCTTTTTTGCAGGACTTAGAGCAGCAAGCCCAGACATGGTAGACACGTTAGATGCCTATTTTAAAGAACAAAATGTTTATGATATAAAAATACTTTCAACATTAGGTTTAACAGATGATGATATAGATGCATTAAAGCAGATAGATAATGTAAGCAATGTTTATGGAGAATATAGCCAAGATGTTCTTTTAAATTTTGAAGATACTGAAGTTGTAGCAAAAGTAATGTCTATAGATAGTATAAATGAGGTAAAATTACTAGAAGGGCAAATGCCACAAAATAGTGATGAGTGTCTAGTAGAAAAAGCTTTTTGTGAATATAAAAATAAAAAGGTAGGAGATACGTTAACACTAGAGTCCGATGAAGACAGCATAGTAACTGCCAAAAATGTAAAAATAGTTGGAGTAGTAAATAGTCCGCTATATATTACAAGAGAAAGAGATTCTTCTAAATTAGGTGCAGGCAAAGTAGATTATAATATATTTATGCCAAAGGAGAGCTTTGATTCAGACATATATACAGAAATTTATATAAAAGTAAAAAATGCAGACAATTTGAAAACCGGTTCTACGGAGTATGAAAATTATATTGAAGAAATAAAAGACAAAATAGATAGTATAAAAGAACAAAGACAAAAAGCTAGATATGATGAGGTAATAAATGAAGCAAATAAAGAATTAGAAGAGGCAGAGCAAAAATTAGCTGATGAAAAAAATAATGCGCAGACCAAAATAAGTGATGCAGAAAATAAGATAGAAGATGGTAAAAGTAAACTAAAATCAGCACAAAATACATTAGATGCAAATAAAAAGAATGCTCAAACTGAATTTAAAAATGCTGAAAAAAGTTTAATAGATGCAAATGCACAAATTGCAGAAAAGACAGCAGAATTAGAAAAAAGCAAAAATCAAGCAAATAGCAAAATACAAGAATTAAATACCAATAAAGCAGAATTAGAAAGCAATTTGCAAACTGTAAATAGTACAATGCAAGCTCTAAATATCCAATATGAGCAAATTGTAAAGAGTCTTCAAAACCAAAATCTTACACAAGAAGAAAAAAATGTGTTAGAACAAAATAAACAAAAGATAGAAAGTCAAATGGCTGTATTACAAACTAATAAAGCACAGCTAGAAAGTGGAATAAATGAAATAAGCAGAGGAATTGAGACTATACAAAGTCAAATAGCAGCAGGAGAAAAACAAATAGAAGAGGCAAAATCACAAATAGATGAACAACAAAAAATGCTAGACAACACTAAAAAGCAAACAAATCAAAAATTTGAAACAGCGCAAAACGAGATAAATGATAATGCTAAACAATTAGAAGATGCAGAAAAAGAATTAAATGAGAACAAAGCAGAATATGAAGAAAAAATAAAAGATGCAGAGCAAAAATTAATAGATGCAAGAACTGAAATTTCTAAAATAGAAAATCCAAAATGGTATGTGTTAGATAGAACTACTAATACAGGTCATAACAGTTTTATTCAAGATACAAAAAGTATAGAAAATTTAGGCAAAGTATTTCCAATTGTATTTTTTGTAATAGCAACTTTAATTTCATTAACATCTATGACAAGAATGGTAGAAGAGCAAAGAGTTCAATTAGGTACACTAAAAGCTTTAGGATATAATAAAATGCAAATAGCTAGTAAATACCTAATATATGCAAGTCTAGCATGTATAATAGGGGGAAGTTTGGGAATGGTAGTAGGTTTTCAAATGCTTCCAAGTATTATATGGATGATGTATAAAATGATGTACACAATGAATGATATCATTATTGAATTTAACTGGTATTATGCTATTTTAGGTTTAGGGCTAGCTAGTATATGTATAATAGGAGCAACTTTATGGACCAGTATAAATGCATTAAGAAATACACCAGCAGAACTTATGAGACCAAAAGCACCAAAGCCAGGTAAAAGAGTATTATTAGAAAAAATACCATTTATATGGAAACACTTAAATTTTTCTAACAAAGTAACTGTGCGTAATATATTTAGATACAAAAAAAGATTTTTAATGACAATTATAGGAATTGCAGGATGCACAGGATTAATTTTAGTAGGATTTGGAATAAAGGATGCTGTTACGGCAATTTTGCCAAATCAATTTGAAAAGGTATATAATTATGATATGCAAATAAGTCTAAAAAGCGGATTACAAGAAAATGAACTAGAAAAGTTTAAAGATGAATTACAACAAAAAGAAGGAATAGAAACTGTAGTAGAAACCTATGCTTCATCAGGAGTTTTAATAAATGGTGAAAATGAAGAAAATGCCCAAATTATAGTGCCAAAAGATGAAAATGTAAGAAATATAATTAGCTTAAAAAATGTAAAAACAAAAGAAGATATAGAGTTACAGATAGGTAAAATAGCAATAACAGATAAAGTTGCACAATTGTTGAATGTACAGCAAGGAGACAAAATAACATTACGAGATATAGATAATAAGGAAATAGAGTTAGAAATATCAGATATTGTAGAAAACTATGTATATCATTATGTGTACATGTCTAAAGAAACATATGAACAAATATATGGCAAGTATGAGGTAAATTTATTATTTGTAAAAGATAATTTGGAACTAGAGCAAGAGCAGACATTATCAAGAGAAATTTTACAAAAGAGTGAGGTAAATTCAATATCATTAATCTCTACAATATCAAGTGCAATGGATAATATGATGAGTTCACTAAATTATGTTGTTATAATACTAATTGTATCAGCAGGATTATTAGCATTTGTTGTATTATACAATTTATCTAATGTAAATATAAGCGAAAGAATAAGAGAACTTGCGACAATAAAGGTATTGGGATTTTATGATAAAGAAGTGTACAAATATGTAGCAAGAGAAACTATAATATTAACAGTAATTGGAATAGTATTAGGACTAGGGTTAGGATATTTGTTAAGCTATTTCATATTAGGAACATGCGAAATAAATATACTACGATTTACAAAAGATATACATTTTGTAAGTTATGTGTATGCGGTAATTATTACTGTAGTTTTCACTTTAATTGTAAATGTGGTAACATATTTTGCACTTAAGAAAATTGATATGATAGAAAGCTTGAAGAGTATAGAATAATAAAATTCACTTTTTAAGAAGTTAATTATTTTATAATTAATAAATATACATAATATGAAATTAATAATAAGAAAAAACACACTCATGAACAATTGTAAATGAGTGTGTTTTTTTAGGCCATTTAATTTAATTGCATTTTGGCTTTTTTGGTATTAGAGGAACTGCGAGCTGCTACTTTCTTTAACATTTTTTTGACTTTTAAATACTTAATTTTTAATTCCAAATCATTTGCTGAAGGGTCAATGAAAGCACAAGAACCTAAAAGATTAATACTTTTTTCTACAGTATCTTTACTAATGCGAAACTCTTTAGCTGCTTCTTTAGTAGAATGCCCCTCCTCCTCTAAAATATAATCTGCTATTGCAATTGCCCAACTAAGTTGATTAGCATATGCCATAATTAGGCCTCCTTAAAAAGTTTTATAATTAAATTATAGCACGAAATTATAATATAGTCAAAGATATTTGCATTTTTGTGTTAATATGTTACAATAATATTGAAATTTAGAAGAATTATGAAAGGATTTATAAAATATGCAGGAGTTTGATTGGAAAAACAATGTGGATAATAAGGAAGAAAAAGAAAAGCTTGCAAAAAGAGTAGCTGCAAGAGTAAAAGATGGGGATGTTATTGGATTTGGTTCTGGAAGTACATCATATTTAGCGGCAGAAGAAATTGCTAAAAAAGTAAAAAGTGAAGGACTACATATTAAAGCAATACCAACATCAAAAATTATAAGTAAATTGTGTGAAAATTTAAAAATAGAAACAACAACTTTAGAAAAGGATAAACCAGATTGGTGTTTTGACGGAGCGGATGAAATCGATTCACACAATTGGCTTATAAAAGGAATGGGAGCAGCTTTGTATAGAGAAAAATTAAATATTAAGGCATCACGAGAAAATTATATATTAGTTGATAGTTCAAAATTTGTAAATAGACTAGGAGAAAGACATCCTGTACCAATTGAATGCAAACAAGATAAAATTAAGCAAGTGCAAGTAGAAATAGAAAGAATTGGTGGAAAAAATTTAGAGGTGCGAAAATCTAATGTTGGAGATGGTATGCTTATTACAGATAATGGAAATGTGATTTTATATGCATGGTTTGATAAGATAGAAGCGGATTTAGAAGAAAAGATAAATAGGATAGATGGGGTTGTAGAAAATGGACTATTTATTGGATACGACATTATTGTTGTAAAGTAGCATCAGATTCAAATGTAAGTTTATAATATATTTTTTGTCTCCTAGTTCGAGCTAAATTATTTAGAAATTATAAATTTACATTTGAATAAAAATACAACCAAATTTATTTACAATAATATAAAAATATAGTATTATAAAAAGGATGAAAGAAGGCGATTTTAATGAACGTGTTAGCAGTTGGAGATATAGTTGGTGAAAATGGAGTAAAAAAATTGAAAGAACTTTTGCCAAAAATAAGAAAAGAAAATAATATAGATTTTGTAATTGTAAATGCTGAAAACTCAGCAGGTGGAATGGGAATAACAACAAAAATATTTAATGATTTAAAGTCAATGAATGTAAATGCAATTACAATGGGAAATCATACATGGGGTAAAAAAGATATTTTTGGTTTTATAGATGATGATATTCTTTTAAGGCCAGCAAATTACTCTAGAGGAGTGGTAGGAAAAGGATATAACATATACACATGCAAAGGTAAAAAAATATGTGTTATGAATTTAATAGGAAGAACAGAAATGGGAGTTCAATCTGATAATCCTTTTACAAAAGCAGAAGATATTATAAATGAAGTAAAAGGAAAAGCAGATATAATAATATTAGATTTCCACGCAGAAGCATCAGCAGAAAAAATAGCTATGAAACACTTTTTAGATGGAAAAGTAACAGCAGTATTTGGAACACATACACATGTACAGACTGCAGATGAAGAAATAACTAAAAAGAAAACAGCATTTATATCAGATATAGGAATGACAGGACCAATAAATTCTGTTATAGGTATGGACGTAAATGCATCTGTAAAAAGATTTCTTACATCCCTTCCAGAAAGATATAAATTAGCTGAAGGTGAATGTATGCTTAATGGAATAATAATACAAATTGATGACGATAATTGTCGAGCTAAAACAATTACTAGAATTAATATTAGATAAATGGCGAAAAATAGCACAAAACATCGAAATGTTTTTCCAAAAATTTCCAAAAAAGACTAGACAATTTCTATAATTTATAATATAACTATAATTGTAATTCAAATAAAAATAAAATTATAGGAGGCAAAAGATGGAAGTTTTAAAAATCTCATCAAAATCAAACCCAAACTCAGTTGCAGGGGCAATAGCAGGATTAGTAAAGGAAGAAAACAAAGCAGAAATGCAAGCAATTGGAGCCGGAGCTCTAAATCAAGCTGTAAAAGCAGTAGCGATAGCAAGAGGCTTTGTTGCACCAGCAGGAGTAGACTTAGTATGCATACCAGCATTTGCAGAAGTAGAAGTGGAAGGAGAAGACAGAACAGGTATTAGAATTATAGTAGAGTCTAGAAAGTAAATTTTTCCAGAATGGTAAAATAACAAAAAGAATATTATCAATATTCTATATATCGGGGGCGTAATATTAGTAAATAATACTAAGTTGCGTCTTTTTATTTTTGATTATATTGTTGTTTATGAATTTATAATATATTTTTTGTCTCCTAGTTCGAGCTAAATTATTTAGAAATTCTAAAATAAATTTTATGGGATCCTTTCAATGAATGAACATTCCCCATAAAATTTATTTAAGAATTACTACAATAATTTCCTCTCAAGGCGTCGACTGCAAAATATATTATAAATTCATAAACAACAGAATAAAAATCCAAAATATAAAATAAAAAGATATTGAAAAATAAGCAGTTATAGGGTATTATAAATGCATAAAAATTTAAAGGAAGGATGAGCCAAAAGTGAAATCAAATTTTTTTAAATATATATTTATTGTATTTGCAGTAGGCATAATAATATATGCTATATATAGTATATATTTTAAAAAATCAAATGAAGAAGACTATGTACCAGAAAACACAGTAGAAGAAACTGTACAAATAAAAGACTTACGATTAGGAATATCAAATTATGACACTATAAATCCACTATTAAGTAACAACAAAGAAGTATTAAATATAGACAGTTTAATATTTGAACCACTAATAAAAATAACAAGTGATTATAATTTAGAAATGTGCTTGGCTACAGAATGCTCAAAAACATCAGGAACAACATATGTAATAAAAATAGATAACAATAAAAGATGGCAAGATGGAAGTTCGCTTATAGCGAAAGATATACAATTTACTATAGAAAAATTAAAAGAAGTAAATTCTATATATTCATATAATGTAGAAAAAGTAGAAAGCGTTGAAATTATAGATAGTAGTACAATAAAAATAAATTTAAGTGAAGAAGTACCATTTTTTGAATATAATTTGACATTTCCAATAATGTCAAATAACTACTATTTGGGAGAAGACTTTTCTACAAGTACTAAAACACCAATAGGGACAGGCATGTATAAAATAGAGTCGATATCAGACGGAAATATAGCACTTACTAAAAACGAAAAATGGTGGAATATAAAACAAGAAAATGCTAAAATAGAAAATATAAATATAAAAATATATTCACAAGTAGGAGAAGTGTATAATAGCTTTAAGCTAGGGAATATTGATATTTTTGCAACATCAAACTATGATTTGGAAAAATATATAGGAACAATAGGATATACAAAAAGTGAATATAAAGGTAGAAAATTTGATTATTTAGCATTTAACTGTGAGAATAATTTGCTGAAAAATGTAGAGGTTAGAAAAGCAATAGGATATGCTTTAAATAAAAATTCTATAATTTCAAGTGCATTTAACAACAACTATTATGTTTCAGATTTTCCTTTAGACTATGGAAATTATTTATATGAAACAGAAAATGTAAGTTCAGGATATAATCAAGAACAATCGAAAAAAGTTTTACAAGATAATGGTTGGGAGTATACAAATAATAGGTGGCAGAAAAAAGAAAATTATAAAAATCTTAGATTAAATTTAAAGCTAACTGTATGTTCAGAAGATTCTTCAAGAGTAGCTGTTGCACAAAATATAAAAGAACAATTAGAACAAATAGGAATTAGTGTAACTATAAATAAAGTAAGCAGTAATCAATACCAAACTATATTACAAAATAAAAATTACGAAATGATTTTAACAGGAGTATATAATTCATATAGTCCAAATTTAGAAGGATTTTTTGGAGACAATAATTTACAAAATTACAATAATGACGAGATAAAAAGTATACTAACAGAGGTAAAAAATATAAATGACAAAAACTTGCTAAAAGAAAAGTATAAAAGAATAATTGAACTTTATAATGAACAACTACCATTTGTTAGTTTGTATAGAAACAAGGAAACGATAATAAGAAGTCAAAAACTTTCAGGAGAATTACAACCTAATAACTACACAACTTACTATAGATTTTATACATGGAGTAGAGTTTGATTTGTTTTAATAATTTGATAATATATTGTTTTGCAATACCGCGTAAGCGACCAAACGAACGAAAGTGAGTGCGATTGGAGCGGCCAACGTACGAGTGCTTTTATAAAAGGAAGGCCGCGACACACAAGGTATAAAAAACAATATATTATCAAATTAATTAAAACAAGTATAGGACAAATTAGCTAAATAAAAAATATAGAAATAAAATTAAAAATAAAGCTAAAAAGTGTTGACAAAAATTAAAAATACGATATAATAAAACAAACAAAAGTTTAGGAGGAAATAATATGAGTAACGATAATTCAGAAAAAATGAGAGCATTAGAGGCAGCATTAGGACAAATAGAAAAACAATTTGGAAAAGGTTCAGTAATGAAATTAGGAGAATTCCAAGCAATGAATGTAGAAGCTATCCCAACAGGAGCATTAAGCTTAGATATAGCTTTAGGTATAGGAGGAATTCCAAGAGGAAGAATAGTAGAGATATATGGACCAGAATCTTCTGGTAAAACAACACTTGCTTTACACATGATTGCAGAAGCACAAAAATTAGGTGGAGAAGCAGGATTCATAGATGCAGAGCATGCATTAGACCCAGTATATGCAAAACACTTAGGTGTAGATATAGACAATTTAATAGTATCTCAACCAGATACAGGAGAACAAGCATTAGAGATTGCAGAAGCTTTAGTTAGAAGTGGAGCTTTAGATATAATTGTAATAGACTCTGTTGCAGCATTAGTACCAAAAGCAGAAATCGATGGAGATATGGGAGATTCACATATAGGTCTTCAAGCAAGACTTATGTCTCAAGCTTTAAGAAAATTGGCAGGTGCTATTAACAAGTCTAAATGTGTAATAGTATTTATTAACCAATTAAGAGAAAAAGTAGGAGTTATGTTTGGTAACCCAGAAACAACAGCTGGTGGTAGAGCTTTAAAATATTATGCATCTGTAAGATTAGACATAAGAAAAGTAGAAAACATTAAACAAGATGGAGAGGTTGTAGGAAACAGAGCAAGAGTAAAAGTTGTAAAAAACAAAGTTGCTCCACCATTTAGAGAGGCAGAATTTGATATAGTTTATGGAAAAGGAATATCAAAAGAAGGTAATATACTAGATATCGCAGTAAACTTAGATATAATAGAAAAGAGCGGCTCATGGTTTAGTTATAATGGAGATAGAATAGGACAAGGAAGAGAAAATGTAAAGAAATATTTACAAGATAATCCAGAAATAGCTAAAGAGGTAGAAGAAAAAATAAGAGCAAACTTTAACGAAGCATTTGAAAAGAGTTTAGGAGAAGAAACAGAAGAAGAGTCAGAAGATGAAGAATAGGAGTAGTAAATGTATTCTATAGAAGAGTTTGATAGAGAAAAAACGAAAGTATTAAAATACGTAATATATAAAAAGAGAACAGAAAGAGAAATAAAACTTAAGTTTAAAAGTACTATAGAGGAGAACTTATTAGAAGATATTATTGAGGAGTTAAAAGAAAATGGATATATAAGTGATAAAGCGTATGTACAAAGAGCGGTAAACGAATATATGGCATTAAAAAACTTATCAATAAAAGAACTAAAATATAAGCTATCTGCTAAAGGAATAAGCTCTTCAGATATAGAAGATTATATTTCTAACAATTATGAAGAACTAGAAGAATACGAAAAGAAATCAGCAGAAAATATAGCTCTAAAAAAATCTGTAAACATGGATGAGGATGAAATAAGAACATATCTTATGAAAAAAGGCTATAGAGAAGAAAACATAAGAGAAGCAATGGAAAATTTGGAAGAATAGATAATAAGCAAGGTTATAAGAATAAATATATAAGGTTGAAAAATAATTATAATTTTGAAATAAACAAAATTTGATTATTTTTCAACTGGCTTTATATTTTTTAGAAAGCTAATAGCTGTACTGTAATAGATATAGCAAAAATTAGATTTTATAGAGAGGAAGAAGAAAAGGTGCAAAACATATTAACATTAGAAACAAATAAATATGCAATAAAAATAGAAAACTTTGAGGGACCATTAGATTTATTGTGTCATTTAATAGATAAAAACAAAATGAATATTAATGACATAAAATTAAGCGAAATAACAGACCAATATATAGACTATATTAATCAAATGGAAAAAATGAACCTAGAAGTAACAAGTGAATTTATAATAATGGCTTCAACTCTTTTATATCTAAAATCAAAAACATTGCTTCCAACAGAGGTAGAAGACGAAAAAGAATTGACAGAGGAAGAGTTATTACAAAGAATAATTGAATATAAAAAATATAAAGAAATTTCAAAAAGATTTAGAGAGAATTACAATGTGTTTTCAAAGAGATGCTATAGAGTAATGCAAGAAATAGAACTACCAAAACAAAAATTAGAAAAAGAGTATAACGTAGATATAATACCGGAGTTATATGCTAATATAATAGATAGAAGCAGTAAACGTTTAAACCAAAATGCTAAAAACATAGAAAAAATAGCTATTACAGATACATATACAGTAGGAAGTAAAGTAAAAGAAATGTTTAGAGAATTACTTAGAAAACCTAAGTTTATATTTAATAAATTGTATAAAGTATCAGAAGCAAATAAACAAGAGGTTGTAACAGCATTTACTGGGTTATTAGAATTATCTAGAAGAAGCAAAGTAACAACAACGCAAGAAGAATTATTTGGAGACATAGTTGTAGAAAAGGCAAAGAAAAAAGTAAGCTAGTATTTGAAAAAAATAAGCATGTAAAAATGCAAAAAATTAAAAGTAAAAAAAGAAATATAAAAACAAAAAAGCAGGTAAAGTACTAAAGAAAAGCAAATATATTAATTAGCAAAAATGTAAAAAAAGAAGAGAGTAAATTTTAATAATTGTAGTTTAAAAAAAGAAAAAAATGGAAAAACTAATACTAAATAACCGTACTAAGGGAGGGGTTATTATGGTATTAGTTTTTATTATGTTAGGAATATTAATATGTGTTGCAGTTTTATTTTTAATATTATTACTATCTACAATAAAAGTAAAAATAGAAAATTTGCAAGTTGGAAAACAAATGGAAGAAAAAAAGTATAGAGTAATAATAGAACTTTACTTTATAAATAGATTAAAAATATTAAAAATAAAATTTAACAGTTCGAGATTAAGAAAACTATATAGTAATAAAAAATTACAAGAAATAGATTTGAAAAAAATAGAGAAAGCACTACCTTTAAATAAAATAACTTTAAAGATATTAAGTAAAATAAAAATAGAAAAATTGAATTTACAAGTAGCTTTATCTACAGGAGATGCAGTGCTAACATCATATGCTGTAGGAACAATAGCAGGCACAGTAGGAACAATTCTGCCACATTTTGTAATTGATAATAACCCAAAAAAATATTTTTATAAAATTCAACCAGTATATCTAGACGAAAATATTTTTAACATGTATCTAGATAGTATAATTAGCATAAAAGTAGTACATATTATTTATATAATATATAAATTTGGAATAAAAAAGGTCTAAAGCTAACAAAATATTAGACTTAAGATTGTTCTACATGAGAAAGGAATGTGATAAAAATGAGCGAACATCCAATAGAAGGACTTATGCTTACAGCAATGAATTCAATTAGAGATATGGTAGATGTAAATACCATAATAGGAGAGCCAATAGAAACATCTAATAATATAATTATTATACCAATTTCAAAAGTTGGATTTGGTTTTGCGGCTGGTGGAAGTGAATTTAAAGGAGAAACAATAAACGAATATAATAAAAAGGATAAAGATGAACAAATACAATATAGATTACCATTTGGAGGTGGAAGTGGAGCAGGAGTGAGTATATCTCCAGTAGCTTTTTTGATAGTGCAATCAAATAATGTAAAACTACTACCAGTAAATCATTGCTCTACAGTAGATAGATTAATGGACTATGTACCAGATTTAATAGAAAAAACTAATAATTTATTGAATAGACAAATTACAAATAAAAGAGAAGACAAGAAAAACGAAGAAAAAAGAAAAGAAAGAGAAAGAAGAGATGAAAGACAAGAGCAACAAGAAGATGATGAAATATCTATACCAAATATAAATAAGATACATCCTAAAAAAGTAAGACCTCCAAAGTATGAATTTGAATATGATGAAACACAACCAGACGGGATGATGTAATTATAGAAATTGGATTCTGTAGTGGTTTGGATTATATACAAAATTTTAGATAAGAATTTAATAAAGTAAAATAAAAATCAAACAGAGTGGTGTAAATTTACACCACTCTGTTTAGCTTTACGAATTCGATACAAAGGCACCTCTGTATTTAGGGTTAACGACTTTACGATTTTGAGATGACTTTAGGTCACTTAAAGCTTTAGCTGATTTTTCTGTTTCAACCTGAGGTTCAATTTCTGTATTAGTAGCTTTTTCAATAGTTTCTTTAGAACTCTTAATCTTAGCTGAAACTCCAGGAGTAGGATAATATCCTCTCGTGCCACGGTAATGAACTGAATCAATACCTAGTTCTCTGTCTTTCAACGCCTGCCACCGTCTTGCCAAAGATGTTGTTGTTGAACATGAATATGAACATATCATAATGTTTCCTCCTTATAAAATACAACATAATTCTATATACATTATAGCACATTTGTTTCAATTTGTAAAACTTTATGTTGACAAAAATAGAAAATTCTGGAATAAGTAAAAAAATACTTTTCAACATTTCGAATTTATGTTATAGTAATTTTAGAAAACAAGAGAGGAAGGGTATATATAATATGTTAAAAAAAGTAAGAATAGTAGTATTAATTATAGCAATAATTGTAACAGCAACTATACCAGTATTAGTAGGAGCTAAAAGCTCAGAAAAAGCAAAACAAGACTTTGCAAATATTGTTTTCTTTGCATACTTTAGAGGAGATACAGAGGGAAAGGAATATTTAATAAATAATTATCAAGACTTTGTAAAAATGTATGAAGGCGAAGGAGACTTATCTGTAAAAGGATACTTAAATAAAGTATCATATGGAAAATTTAATTTAATAAATATTTTTCCACAATATGATGGAAAACAGTTAGTTCCAATAGAATTACCATGTACAGCAGAAGATGCAGAAAAATCTAATGTGGACTATACAATAATAAATACTATAATTTCTTCTATATCAGGAATTAATGACAATTTAGACTACGATAATGATGGCTACATAGACAATTTTTCTATTATATTAAAAGGAGGTTCTGATGAAGTAGATTCGAACACTACATTAGTTAGCCATAAAAGTGATTATGGAGAAAATGATAAATGGTCTAACAAAAAACTAGGGACATACAATATGCTAAATACATATTCAATTTCAAATAGCAAAGCAGGAGTGATTGCACACGAATTTTTGCATTCTTTGGGATATCCAGATTTATATACATCTAATGGAACGTATCCAGTATATATATGGGATATAATGGGAGCTGTGGCCCAGCAAATGTCATATCCGCTAGCATATTTAAGAATGAAATTTACAAACTGGCTAACTATAGATACAATTACAACTAGTCAAACGCTTACATTAAGCTCACAAGATAACGCAAATGGGAATCAAGCATATATTTTAAAATCACCATTAAACGAATATGAACTATTTGTAGTAGAATTTAGAAAAAAGCCAACAGATCTTACTAGCCTAGATAGAATGATAGGAAACTCAGGAATGATAGTATATAGAATAAATACAACAGTAGAAGGTTTAAATAATAATAGAGGAAAAACTGGAGTATATGTTTTTAGGCAGGAAAGTGGACTTCAAGATGATGCTACTCTAAGAAATGAAGCATATAATGCATCATATTCAAAGGAACAAGGAAAAACACTGATAGGTTCTAGTGATTTAAATGTAACTAAAGGAGCATTAACATTTAGTGATGGTAGTAACTCTGGAATAGTTATAAGTAATATATCTAGTAGTAAAGGCGATAACATGACAATTGATGTTACTATACCAGATGCACAAAATTATGATACATGGAAAAACACAGAATTTCCAGATAGTGTAGGAGGAGATGTATACACAAGGAAAACTGCTGATATTATTTCATACAACAATAAACTTTATTCAGTAAATATGGGAAATAACAAAATATATACACATAGTTATGAAAATTCAGAGTGGAAAAAGATAAATGAAGCTTCAATGGATAGCACAAGTGAAATCATAAATGCGTCACTACTAACAGTAAAGAATGACATGTACTTAATAACCTCTATGTGGGACAAAATTACATTATACAAATTTAGCAACAATGCATGGAGCAAAGTTACGACGTTAACTGATACAAACGGAACTTTTGCATACAAAGAGTATAAGGATAAACTATATTTGGCAAAAGTGCACTCAGATAATTTACAAGCATCTTTATACGAACTAAATGGAAATACATTCAATTTAATTGGAACATATTATAAAGGAAGTTTAGAAGCTGGTTCGCAAAAAACTTATGCAGGAACTCCTAAAATAGAAATAATGAATGACAAAATGTATATTATAAATAACCAGTCAAATGGATTAATTAGAATGTATGAAATGAAAAATAACAAATTTACAGAGATAGAAACAACTATGAATTCTAATCAATACGATGTAGTAACACTTAATAACAAAATATATTTTGTATTAGGTAGCGATTATAATAATGATAAAATGCGAATGGTAATATATGATGGAGAAAAATTTGAAAAAATAGATACAACAATAAAATTAGGTACACCTATAATTACAGTATCACAAGGAAATATGTATGTTTTAGCAATAGACATGTCAGCAACAGGAAAAGCAATTGTATATGCATATAATGAGAATACGGGTCTAACTAAAGAAGGAATAGATGTAGACAATTCAGCAGACTCTAATAATTTAAATATAGTTTCTATTAAAAATAATTTATACGTAGTACTAAGAAGAACTACAGATGGAACTATTGTTGTAAAACAAAAGGAAACAGTCAATAGTCTAAAGTCTATAAGCATTATAGCTCCTAAAAAGACTACATATATTGTAGGAGACAAGCTAGATTTAACAGGCTTAAAGGTAATAGCAAATTATAAAAATGCACAAAAAGAGGTCAACGATTATACAATAACAGGATTTGATTCATCTGTACCGGGAATATATGATGCTACAATTACATATGAGGGAGTAAGTAATACTTTTACATATACAATTGTGGAAGATGTAAAGGAATATACAACATTAACAGAGTATTTAAACAAGGCCGGATATAAAACTACAGAAAACTTTGCTACAGGATTTAAAGTAAACGAAAAGATAAGCACCATAAAGAATCAATTAACAAATCAAGATATAAAAATAACAGCAAAAGCAGATGTTATTTCAACTGGAACGGAATTTAGTTATCTTTCAGAAAATTATTTAAGTGTAGTTTATGGAGATATTAATGGGGATGGAAAAATAAATTCAGCAGACTTATTAAAGATGAGACAACATTTAATTGGAACTAGTACACTAACAGGAGCCTATAAAAAAGCTGCTGCGTTAGTAAATGGAAGCACAATTAATTCTGCAGATTTATTAAGACTTAGACAACATCTTTTAGGAATAAAAACGATAGTTCAATAGCTTTATAAAGCATTTTACAGTTGACTTCAGAGAAAGTAAATTAACGAAAGAGAGGAATGTACTAACATATGAAAAAATTATATATATTTTTTGCAATACTAATAATGATAATACTTGTACCACAAATTGCTTTTGGAGCAGGCTCTGCTTCAATTTCAGCACCAGCTTCTGTAGAAAGTGGCTCTAATGTAACTATAAAAGTAACATTAAGCAATGTGGCAGCATGGAATATAAAAATAAAAGCATCTGGAGCAACAGATGGAGCAACCAAAAGTTATGCTGATGCAACAGAAGATGCTGAAAATACAACTAAAACATTTAGTGTAACATGTAATAGTAAAGGTGCAGGAACAATAACAGTTGCTGTTACAGGAGATATCACTAGTGCAGATGGAGCAAATAAAGATATATCTTTAACAAAGGCAATAACAGTAAAAGAAAAACAAGTAAACAATTCAACAAATAATAACCCAAGTCAACCTACAAATCCACCTACAAGTGGAACAACATCAAAGCCAAATACGCCAAGTGCAGGAGGTCAAACATCAAATAGTCAAACATCAGGAGGTCAAACACAAAATGGGCAGACTACAAATGAAAATGTAGAAAAAGAAGCGGAAGCAAGACTGGCAGAATTATCTGTTTTGGGTTATGAGATTAGTCCTGCATTTAATAAAGACACACAAGAGTATTTTGTAGAAGTACCATTAACACAAGAAAATGTAACAATAGATGCTAAAACATTAGGAAGCAAAGCACAAATACAAGGAACAGGAAACTATGAGGTAAAAGAAGGAAATAATGTTTTTGAAATAGTTGTAACAGCTGAAAACGGAGAAACAAAAACATATAAATTAAATGTAGCAGTAGTAGATAAAAATCCAATAATAGCTACAATAAATCAAAAGCAATACGCAGTAGTAAAACACGCAAAATTACTACAAAAACCAAATTTATATGAAGAAACAACTATAAAGATAAATGATATAGAGGTGCCAGCTTTCAAAAATGAAACAAATAAACTTATAATAGTAGGAATAAAAGACGAAAATAATCAAATATTATATGCGACATATAATGATGGAAAGTATGACATATACACAGAGGTAACATCTAAAAATTTATTGTTATATATAACAGAAGGAAAATTAGAGGGATATAAAAAGACATCTGTAACAATAAATGAAAAGCAATATAGTGCTTACGAAATAAATGATAGATTTGTGGTTGTGTATGCAATGAATGTTAGTAATGGAGAATATGGATACTATAAATATGACAAAAAGGATGAAACTTTTCAATATTATGAAATAGATAAAGCTGAACAAAAAGAAATAAATGTATTTGCTGTAATAAGTGTTATTTTAGGAATATTACTTGTAATAAGTATAATTGCGCAGATTATAATTAATAAAAAGAAATTGAAAATGTAATACAAATGTAATATTTAACTTGTTGCTTTTTTATAAATCTTGTGTAATAATAAAATAGAAAAAAATTAGATAGAGGTAAAAGAGCCTACAATATACTCTTTTACCTCTATTTTTATAAGTAAAAACTAAGCTGTGAAAAATCTAATTAACGTGACAGTCGAAGCCATGTAAGTAATACTTTTTCTGAAAATGACAAAACTCCGATTTTTTTAATATCATTTTGTGCAACTAAATTTACGCTGCTTATGGTAGAACCGTTAAGATTATAGGAAATTTGCCCTAAACGTTGCCCTTTAGAAATAGGAGCAGAGATGTTATTTTCTATAGTTAATATTTCCTCTATATTTTTATCTTCACCTTTTTTTATTAATGTGCCTGCATTTTCTTCATATACTAAATTTAATGAACTGTTAACACCTTTATTTATTTCAACATTTTTTAGAACATCTCCGGCGTTAGCAAATTGCTTGTAGGTATACGTACTAAATCCGTAATCTAACAATTTTGAAGCTTCTGTAAAACGTACGGCGCTTGAAGGAGCTTTCATAATAACAGCAATTAAAGAAAGACCGTCTCTAGTATGTTTTCAAATTTAGGTAATTATATGGATAAGGATTTCCTGTATTCACATATTAAATTTAAAATATATACACCTAATGGGGATTATGAAGCATCAATATTTAGTATATATTCAATAGGAATAGAAAATGAATGTCATGTAACACAAAGTACAAGTCAAACAACAACACATACATTTGCAACTACTTCAGTAACTAATCCTACTTCTCAATCATCAAGTAGTCAAAATAATAAACAAGAAGAAACTAAAACAGAGCAAAAAGTTGAAAAATGTACTAATAATAACAATCACGGAATGAATATAGGAAACTCTGGAAAATGGTTTAATTCTAAAAATTATGCTATTGCTTACTATAATCAACAAATAAAATATTGGGGAGATCAATGGGAAAACAACAAAATAGATAATGACACATATTATAAAAATTGTCCTTCTGGATATGAAGTATGGGATTGTATGTATTGTGGTAAATGGAATATAAACTTTTATTACAGATAAGTAAAACTATATAAAGGTCAAGAATCAGCTCTTGGCTCTTTTTTTTATGGGAGGAAAAGTAATGTTAAAAAAGGTATTAAAAAAATTGAAAAGTTAAATGCGGATAAAATCAAATTTATAGATGAACAATCCAAAATTCAAAGTTTACAAAATTTGCAAAATGAAAGAAAATGTGGTATTATTAACATAATGGAAATAGCCATGTTGAAACCGTTATAAAATTATCACTTAAGGAGGTATAAACTATGAAACG
>CAKPFO010000027.1 GCA_934153805.1 uncultured Clostridia bacterium
TTTATATAAGCACAAAATGTGCTAATTAGATTATACTAATAATATCACATTTCGTGCTTATTGTAAACATAATATTGGATATTTATATTAGAAAATATCGACACTTTTTGAGCTTTTTCGTAGTATTATTTTTGCATTCACCACAAACATTTTACTATAAATTTACCGTTTTATCCTAATATCAAAAATTTTTAGTAACCATTCTATTTCAAAAACTCCATATTGCTTGTATTTTTCTAAATGGTTTCAAACCTTATGGACATAAACAACGTCACCTTGTCCAAATTTTAGTTCCATCCACTTTACAATGTATCACTGTCAAACACTCAGTTTTCAGCATCCTATTTTATATAAAGTGCGACCCTAAAGCCGACGTTCGTGTAAGTAATGGCTGCAAAATTGTTGAGACGAAAACATGCAGGGCTAGAACCATATGCACCGTTGAAGCCGCCACCACGAAGCATGTGTGTATTTACATTAAAGTCTGTTTTTGAGTATTTAGCATAACTTGCTACATATGAACTTTCAGTTGTCCACTCCCATAAATTTCCTGCTACATCATATACATTTTTTCTTTTTGCTTTATCTGATGCTCCTGTTGATAATAATACATAGTTATAGCCTGAAGCCCTTGTTCCTGATTTTTGTTCACTTGTTACTGCTTTAAATCCATCTGTTGTTCCACTTGAATTTACATTTGTGTAATATCCTCTATCTAAATTTATTGAAGAATCGTTATAGTTTCCCCAATCTCTACTTGAAGTATATTCACTTGAACTTGCTATATATTGTACCATTACATCCCACATTGTTCCTGTTATTAGCCCACTATAAACAGAGCTACTGTCAGCATACATCCTATCACTCATTTCTACTGCTGTAAAATAGTTTGTATGATACCATGGTATCTCATTTGCTTTTGATGTTGTTTTTGCTGTGTTAGATACTTTTTCTTTAGTATATACATCTGATTGCCATGACCAACTATAAGTACTATTTGTTGTAGCCGTTACTGCTTGCATAGGGTTATCAATTCCTGTTGCTCCAAGTCCTGCTTCATATCTTGCTATATAAAATCCACCATATTTCCTTATTTGATTTTTTTCTACTCCATCTGTTTGGTCATCCCATGCAGCACTTGCATACGTAGCTCCAAAATCTTTTTTCTTATAATTTTCTATTGTACAAGGTATCCATACAAATTGATTACCTTCTAAATCTACACCTACATCTCTTGCAGTTACTCCATCCTCCTTATATCCTGCATATTTATTTTGGTCTGCTAGTTTATCTGATATTACTACTCCAGTTGCTTTGTTTCCACCAACATAATAAAATCCATTTGGTACAGGCACAGTTTCTCCACTACCTGTTGCTACTGCAATTACACTTGCTGTTTTCACCTCTTTTGTCACAGTGCTTCCATCTTCTGTTGAAATGTATGCAGCTGCCACGCTATACCACTCTGATGGTAACTTTACTTGTGTTCCCATATCTGTATCCTTTGTATTCTCTGGCAATTTACTATCTTTATTTAAATATGCGTATATTTCATTTAATTGTTCTTGCTCTAAATATTCCTCATTTGTATATTTTTCTTTAGCAAACTTTGCTTTATTAAATATACCATTCTTACCTACTGTTAAATTAATTGCCACACCTGCTAAAATTAATAATACAATTATTGTTACCACAAGTGCAATTAAAGTTATTCCTTTTTGTTTATTTCTTTGTAAAATTTTCACTTAATCTTCCTCCATTTTCTTTAGTTTTAGTCAAATTATATCGCTTCGCCTTAAAAATTGCTCATCTATTGTTTTGTAACATACACTACAACTTACGCACTTAATTTTTTCTGTCTGCACTACAATAATTCATCATCCTAATTGTTTATTACTTTTTTGAATACACAAATAATCTATTTGACTTTAAAATCAATCTTTACACATACAATTATTACACAACTCTTTTTCAAAATCAATAAATTATATATTACATTTATGTTACAACTATATTCATTTTTATTCATATCTTGTATATTTTCCTTAAGTAATATGGTTTATCAATCTTTCCTTTATATATGAATAGAATTTCTTTCATCCTCCCCTAACATAATGATTTTTTACAAAAATCATTATGCGATTAAGTAAATTGATTATTTTAAACATAAATTAAGACTGGTGGGGACCGCTTAAGTCTATGTTAATGCGTCAGCATTTACATAGACTTAAGTGGGGGAGGCTTAATTTGTGTTTAAAATAATCAATTTACCCTATGCAATGAACTTCTAATAATGCACAAATAAAGGTAATAGAAATTCCATTACCTTTATTTGGCTTATTTTACCACAATCTCATTTTGTTCATCTAAACTTACTATCGCCATTTTATTTGCTTCTATTTTTTTATCCAATATAGCCTCTGCAATTTTGTCTTCTAGCATTGTTTGAATTGCTCTTCTTAGAGGACGTGCTCCATAGCTTGTATTTGTACCTTCTTTTAAAATCTTCTCCTTAACTCCGTCTTCTATTTGTATGCTTATATCTTGTTTATTTAATCTTTTTATTAAATCATTTAGCATTATATCAATAATTTTTCTTATATCCTCATCATTTAATTTATGAAATACTATAATTTCATCTATACGATTTATAAACTCTGGTCTAAACTGCTTTTTTAATTCTCCCAAAACGTCTTTCTTTATATCTTCATATTCCTTTTTAGATTCTATATTTTCTTCTATATTAAATCCTAAAGATTTCTTTTCTGTAATTAATTTTGCGCCTATATTTGATGTCATTATTATTACAGTATTCTTAAAATCAACTGTTCTTCCATTACTGTCTGTTAGTCTTCCATCATCAAGTATTTGAAGCAACATATTCATTACATCTGGATGAGCTTTTTCTATTTCGTCAAATAAAATTACGGAATATGGATTTCTTCTTACCTTTTCGGTTAATTGTCCTCCTTCATCAAATCCAACATACCCAGGTGGCGAGCCTATTAGTTTAGAAACAGTGTGTGCTTCCATATATTCTGACATATCTATTCTTATCATTGAATCTTCGTTTCCAAATAAGCTTTCTGCTAAAGATTTAGCAAGCTCTGTCTTTCCCACACCAGTTGGTCCCATAAATAAGAACGAACCTATTGGTCTTTTAGGATCTTTTAGTCCTACTCTTCCTCTTCGTATAGCTTTTGCAACTGCTTCTACGGCTTCATTTTGACCTATTACTCTTTCATGTAAATTTTCTTCTAACTTTTTCAATTTTTCATTTTCGTCTTGAGTTAATCTTTGAACAGGTATTCTAGTCCAGCTAGATATAACCTCTGCAATGTCTTCTTCAGTCAAAGTTATAATTTCTTTACTGTTTTTATTCTTCCATTTTAACTTCTGTTTTTCTAGTTTTTCTGCTATTTCATGTTCTTTATCTCTTAACATAGCTGCCTTCTCGAAATTTTGAGTTCGTATTGACTCTTTCTTTTCCTTTTCTATCTTTTCTTTTTCTTCTTCCAACTCTTTTATTGTATCAGGCTCTACGTATGCTTTCATTCTAACTTTTGAAGCTGCTTCATCTATTAAATCTATTGCTTTATCTGGCAAAAATCTATCATTTATATATCTAACAGATAGCTCTACTGCTGCTTTTATAGCATCCTTAGTAATTTTAACATTATGATGTGCCTCATACTTATCTCGTATTCCTTCTAATATTTGCATAGTTTCTTCACTAGTTGGTTCTTTTACTGTTACAGGGCTAAACCTTCTTTCTAGTGCAGTATCTTTTTCTATATATTTTCTATATTCATTTAGAGTTGTTGCTCCTATTACATTTACCTCTCCTCTTGCTAAAAGTGGTTTCAAAATGCTTGCAGCATCAACAGCACCTTCTGCTGAACCAGCACCAATAATTGTGTGAATTTCATCAATTACTAGTATTACGTCTCCTACTTTTTTAACTTCGTTTAGGCATTTTTTTATTCTTTCTTCAAAATCTCCTCTATACTTAGCACCTGCTACCATGCTAGAGATATCTAAACTTACTACTCTTTTATCCTTTAACCCTTCAGGTACATCATCTGCTACTATTTTTTCTGCTAATCCTTCTACTACTGCAGTTTTTCCTACTCCTGGTTCTCCTATTAAGCAAGGATTATTCTTTGTTCGTCTTGATAATATTTGTATAACTCGTTCTATTTCTTCTTTTCTTCCTATTACAGGGTCTAGTTTCCCTTCGCTTGCCTGTTTTGTTAAATCTGTTCCATATTGGTTTAAAGTTGTTGTTTGAGTGTAACTATTATTTCCTCTTACTGGCATACTTTTACTGTTAGTACTATTTAATTCATCGTCACTTATTACTTTTGCAATCTCATTATATAGTTTTTGAGGGTCGAGCTTTAAGTCCATCATTATTCTAACGGCAACACTATCTCCTTCTCTCATAATACCTATTAGCAAGTGTTCTGTACCTATATAATCTGAATCTAATTTTTTTGCTTCTTTAAAAGCATTTTCTATTACTCTTTTTATTCGTGGAGTAAATCCCACTGTTGTTTCAATTCTTTTTTCTTCTTCATTTTTTCCTATTAAATTTTCTATTTCTTTTAATATTGCTTCTGGAATTGCTCCTTGATTTTCTAAAACTTTACTTGCAATTCCTGAACCTTCTTTAGATAAACCATATAGCAAATGTTCTGTTCCTATGTAATTATGTCCAAACTCTATTGCAATTTTGTTAGCAATCTCTATTGCTTTTTCTGCTCTTTTGGTAAATTTATATACCATGCACTCACCTCTTTAAAAAATTATTTATTACCTTTTATTATATTATTTTTGTTCCATTTATTTATTACATTTATTTAATATAACACTTTATATAGATTTTTCAATAGTTTTTCTTAAATTTATTGTCTTTTGTGCTTTCTTCCATTTCCTTTGCTTTTTTCTTTTGCTTTTCTAATGGAATCCATGCAAAATATGATGTAACAAATTCCCCATATTTTGTAGTATTCTCGATTTCTATATTTTCGTCATCTTTATCTTGCAAGCTAATTCTCCTTTCTCGTATATCTACTATTATTTTTGACTTATATATTTTTTATATTCATTTATTTTGCTAGAACATAAAAAAATTCCAAAATTTTCATTTGGAACTTTTTTATGTTTTTAAATTCTTTTTAATTCATTTAGCAGTGGCATTTTCTGTGCTAGTGGAATTCCTACAAAGTCTACACACATTATTTTTTTGTCCTGATATGGTAAAACTTTTCCTCCGTTTTCTTCAACAAATGCCTGTATTTCCTGCCGCTTTTCATTATTTTCTACATTAATTTTAATCATAGAACTCTTCCTTTCTACAAAGAAAACATTTTCACTACAATACTATTATAACATACTTTTTAGCGTTTTTCTATGCTTTACATAATTTTCTAGTTTATTTTTTTGTATTTTGCACATTCTATATATTGAAAAGATTTCATATCTTTTTCTTATTTAGTATAAATTTTAACACGTTCTAGGAGGTGAAAAAAATGACAAATTCAAATTATAAAGTAGTTCCAGAAGCTAAAGAAGCTCTTAACAAATTCAAATATGAAGTTGCTAGTGAAGTTGGAGTTAATTTAAAAGATGGTTATAATGGAGATTTATCTTCAAGAGATGCTGGTAGAATAGGTGGTAACATGGTTAAGAAATTAATAGAAACTGCTGAAAGACAAATGACTAAATAGTTAAACTGTTATCAATATTAATTCCATAAAGACGTATATATGATTTTAGATTATATTCTAAATACATATATACGTCTTTAGTATTTTCTATTTTACTATATTATATACTTCCTTTAAATCTTTCCAAAAGTCAATTTTCTTATTTTCGTCTCTTAAAAGAGCTGCTGGATGCCATGTTGGCATATACATTATTCCTTTTTTCTCTACCCATTTTCCTCTTGCTGTCGAAATATTATACTCATTTCCTAGAATATTTTTTAATGCTATTCTTCCTAGCAAAACTATTATTTGTGGCTTTATTAAAATAACTTGATTTCTTAAATAATTTAAGCATACATCTACCTCATCTTCTTCTGGATCTCGGTTTGATGGTGGTCTACATTTTACTATATTGGCTATATACACATCTTGTCTGTTTATTCCTATTCCTTTAAAAGCTTCGTCCATAAGTTTTCCTGCTTTTCCAACAAAAGGTATTCCTTGCATATCTTCATCTGCTCCTGGTCCCTCACCTATAAACATTATTTTTGCATTTTTGTTTCCTTGTCCAAATACTATATTTTTTCTATTAGTACATAGTTTGCACTTTTTGCAATCTATTATGCTTTTTTCTAGTTCTTCCCATGTTTCGTACATTATTTTACACATCCTTCTAGCAGTTCTATTTTTATTTCTTTTTTTGTATCTATTTTTGCCATTGTTCCTATTGGTATTACCATCTTCTTTTCTGTATGTCCAAAATTGTTAGATTTTATTATTGGTAACTTGCATTTTTCTCCTAATGTATCTAATAATATTTTTTCTAATGCTATTTTTCCATCGTAATTTCCTACCCAAATCCCTCTAATTTCATCAAATACTCCATTTTGTTTCATTTTATATAAATAATTGCTTACCATTTCTGGATCACTTTCAAATGCCAATTCTTCTATAAATAAAATTTTATCTTTAAAATCAATTTTATACTTTCCTGCACATAAATTAGCAGTTAAACTCAAATTTCCTCCAACAAGCCTTCCTTCCGCTTCTCCTTCTATTATTGTATAAAATTCATCACCTGGCTCTGATAAATTTGTTTTTGCTTCTGCAAATTTATTTATAACCTCTTTATATGCATATTCTGTTTTCCATGATGTCAATGCTTTAAAAGTTGCTCCATTAAAAGTTACTAAACCTGTTTTTTCGGTAATCATATTTGTTATAGATGTTGAATCACTAAAACCACATAATATTTTTGGATTTTGTTTTATCATTTCATAGTCTATATATTCAAATGTAGAATTCGAGTTAGCTCCTCCTGTTGCACAAAATATGGCTTTTATATCTTCATTTTTAAACATGTAATTTATATCTTCTGCCTTTTGCTTTGCAGTAGCTCCATAGCCAGTGTCATTAGAAAACACATATTTCCCAAATACCACTTCATAACCAGACGCTTCCATTAATGTTATAGAATTGTTTATATCTTTTAGTTTATCTTCTGTAACAGGGCTAGATGGTGCAATTATACCTATTTTATCACCTTTTTTTAATCTATTTGGTATCATTATTTTTCAACGTTCTCCTTTATTTCTTCTAGTATTCTATCCTTTTCCTTTGTAAATATATAATTATATTTATTTCCACATGTACCTGCCTTAAACCCACATATTGGCTTATATTCGCAGTATGTACATGGCGTCTTTTTATTTTTTACGTTATACGATGGTTCTATATCTATTTTCCCTTTTAGTATTTCTTTAGATATCTGTTTTATTATTTTGTTTGTATATTTTTGTAAATCTTCAAATTGACTTTTTGTTATTGAACTTGATTTTTTACTTAAGTTGCCTTCTTTATCTATATATGCTGGTATAACATCAGAGGCTCCTGTTTCTAATTTTTTGTCCATCATTTTTACTATATTTACATCTGCAAGAATTAATCCGTTCATTTTAAAGTTTTTTTGTATCTCTTCCTCTATTTGTTCATCACTCATTGGCTTTTTAGCTTTTATTACTGGGTCTAATAAGTTAAAATACAATAGTCCTGCCGGCATTACCTCTTCTATTTTACATGTAGCATCTAAGTATGTTAATAGTTGTATTTGCATTCCTGCTTGTACCTCATTTAAATCGATATTTTTTACAGAAGATTTATAATCTATTATTCGTATATATTTTCCATCTGGTGTTTTTGCTAAATCTAATCTATCTATTTTTCCTGTTATTTCGACTTTTTTTCCATCATCTAAATCTAAAATAATTGGCTCGTATGTTTTTCCGTTTTTTAAACTCTAACTCATTTCCAAACACCTCAAAATCGCTGTTTTTTAGGCTTTCTACAATATATTTCATAGATTTTTTTATAACTCTTTTTAATCTATTTGTTAATACTTTGTATTTATCTGTGCTTGTAAATATATAATTTTTGCTAAGTGTCAATTTTTCTTCTACTATTTTATCAACTATTTCATCTATTTGTTCTTCTTCTAGTTCTTTTACTTTTATTCCTTTTTCTCTCATAATATTAAAAAATTCATCTATGGTTTCATGCATAAAGGTTCCTGTATCTACCATTTGAACTTTAAAATTATCCTTTGGAGATATTTTTAGACCATATTTCAAATAATAAGAAAATGGACAGCTTCTAAATTTTTCTAGTTTAGAAACACTTGTATTTAATGTTTTTCCATACAACTTTTCTATATTTTCATTTGTTATATTTTCTGGAATATTTACGTAATTTATCGCTTTTATTGCTTGTCTTAATTTTTCGGCATATTCATCATCTTTCATATAATAGTTAAACACCTGAAACCAAATATCTTCTATTTTCTCTCCTGCATAATATTGTCTTATTTGATTTATTAATTCTTCAAATGTAGATTTTTTATTTACTATTTCTGGCGTTTCTATTACAAGGTCACTTTTTTCCTTTAATTGTGGAAATATTTTTTTTATTTTTATAATTAGCATAGATGGTCTTAAAGCTGCACCATCTACATTAGCAGACGAATATGATAAATACAATTTATCTTGCGTTGCAGTAAATGCTTTATATATAGAAAAGTTATCTTCATACAATGCTTCTAAAGTTCCTTTTGCAAGTTCTACTCCTTGCTCCTTTAAAATGTTTCTATCACTATCTCCTAAAAAACCTTCTTGTTTATTTACAGTTGGAAATACTCCATCATTCATTCCTAATATAAATACAGTTTCTACTTTATGAGTCCTGCTTCTATCTATATCTCCAACTATTACCTCATCTTGTGTTTGCGGGATTTTACCTAAGCCACTTGCATTTAAACCGACTCTAATAAGTTCTATATATTTTTCAAAAGTGACCTTTTCATCTCCAAATATTAATATCATTTCATCAAATAATTGTGTAATAATATTCCATGCTATTTCTTGTTCTTTTGATATTTCTAAATATCCATTTTCTTCTAACTTTTCTTTTTTATTTTCTAGTGTTTCATCTATTTTATTTTCTAACAAAAATTGATATAGTTTTGTAGTTATTTGTTCTACTGTTTTTGTTCCAGACAAATCCTTTTTTAATTTAACAAGTGGATTTACTATTTTTTCTCTTAGCTCTCGTAGCTGTTGTAATTCTTCTTTATTTTGCTGTGTCTCATCTTCAAATTTCCATTCTCCTTGATACCACTTGTTTCCTTTTATCCCCCATTTTCTAGTATAATTTTCTATTAAGTATATTTCATATTCTTCTAGTTTTGTATACATTGTTTTTATGTAATTTATTACAGAATCATATGACCAATTCTTAACATATACATCTAGTACTGCTATTATGTATTTTATAAAAGAATTTTGATTTAAATCTTTTTTCTCATCTATAAATACTGGTATACTATATTTATTAAAAATTGCTTTTATTAAACTAGAATATGTTTCCAAATTTTTAGTTATAATTGATATATCTTTATACCTTAACTTTTCATTTTTTACTAGCTTTGTTATCTCTTTAGCTACATTTTCTACCTCTGTATATTGATTAGAAGCTAAAAATAGTTGTATGTTTTCCACACTTTTTTCATATTCTGTATATTGTACATTATATATATTTTTTTCTATATGTTTTAGTTCATCATTTTTAAATCTTTTTGTTTCTTCTAAAAATACTGTTTTCTCACATTCTATATTATTACTTTTAGCTAGGTATATAAGTTTATCTGCAGTTTTTTTATTAGAGTAAAAAACATCTATATCTGGATTTGTATAATAATCCAAGTCATCTGTTGTAATAGTTACAGTCACTTTCTTTGCTTTTTTCAATAACTTTTCTATTATAGAATATTCTTGTTTTGTAAAACCAACAAATTCATCTATGTAAATTATTGTATTGTCAAACATGTCTGTGTTTTCCAAATTATTTGCAAGTATTGTTAAGTCATCATTTTCATCTATATACCTATTTTCTATTTTATTTTCATATTTTTCATATACATTTACTAAATCTTGCAACTTCAATTTTAAATATGTATCGCTGACATCTTGCATGGCTTTTTTTAAATCTTCTACTTTTACATTATGCTTTTTAAATTCAGTAAGTGCGGTATCTATTAAGTCTATGTTTTGTTCTGACTTTCCAAGAAACTTTAAATTATTTTTATTTTCTTGCAATATGCTGTATATAAGCATTGATTTTCCCGCTTTTGATAGTGTCGTTTTAGTTGCTCCACCAACTTCATTTGCTACTCTATATGCCATACGTTTAAATGTTAGCACTTCTGCATTGATAATAGCTCCCGAATCTACTTTATCTAACAATTTTTTCTCTACAGAATATGAAAATTGTTCTGGTGTTATTATATATATTTTATTTTCTTTGCCTATATCTTCTAATGTTTCTTTTAAGCATAATTCGCTTTTACCTGTTCCGCTTCTTCCACAAATTAACTGTAAGCTCATCTTTTGCTCCTTTCATTTTTATTTAAAAATTGTTGCAATTTTAATAATCTATTGGAAAGTTTGATAATATATTTTTTTAAGATACCTTGTGTGTCGCAAGTCTCATATTAAAAATAGCATATATGTCGATTACGCGGTATTTTAAAATATATTATCAAACTTTCCAATTCAATTATTTCTAACTTTTTATAGCATTTTAAGCTTCACGTTTCCAATAAAATAAATACTGTTGAGCTATCCCTGCTAAATTTCCAAACTTTTCTTGTGCTATTTTTTCTATTTGTTTTTTATTTACTTTTGTTTCATCTTCATTTTTTATATATAATTCGTTCATTACTCTTCTAACCCATACATCTATAGGGAAAGCTTCCCATCTTTTTAATGTAGAAAATAATAATATACAATCTGCAACTTTTGGTCCCACACCAGATAAAACAAGTAATGTTTCTCTTACTTTATTAAAATCTTTTTCATCTTGTAATTCTTCTAAACTTACTTTTCCATCTAAAATCATATGTGTCGTTTCATATATTCTTATATCTCTAAAACCTAAACCTAAATTTCTTAAATCTTGTACTGATGCTTGTGAAAGTTCCTCTACTGTTGGAAATGTGTAATATTCCTTCTCTTTATACGTTATCTTTTTCCCATATCTTTGAGACATTCTTTCTATTATCCCTTTAATTCTAGGAATATTATTATTTGCAGATATAATAAAAGAAATTATTGTCTCCCATAAATCTTGATTTAAAATTCTAATACCCTTACCGTATTCAATACTTTCTTTCATATAATTATCTATTTTTGAAAGCTCCAATTTTATCTTTTCATAATCTCTATTTAAATCAAAATAATTTGTACATATCTCTTGTATATTTCCATCTTTACATATTCCTGTAAAAATAACATTTCCAGCTTTTTTATCTACATTAATTACATTATTTCCAACTACTCCTGTGTAACTGCCATCTTGCTCTTTGTTCCATCTAAAACACTGTCCACAGTCAAATATGTCTTTTAGTTCAAATGTATTTATATTGCTTAATATATATTTTTGTTCTTCCATATCTTATCACAATCCTTCTTTAAAGCACAAAATACTTTTTTTCTATATTTTAGTTTAGCATACAAACATACCGTTTTCAAGTAAAATCGCATTAAATAATAAAGATTGGATTTTTTCATTTATCAATTTACATTTACTTTTATACAATTACATTACACCTCTACTATTTTATGTTTGTCCAAAATTCTTCCCCAGTAGACTTAAGTTAAGTACACTTTTAAAAATTTATATTTGTAAATAGCTGAAAACGATATAAAATATAGTTCTAAAAAGTAGTAAAATTAAATTTTAGGAGGATTTCATTATGGTAGAGATAACCTTATCACAAAGAGGGAGATTATTTTATTCCTGACTTATTTTTAGAGAAAGAGGAATATGCAAAAGATTATAATATTGGAAAGTATGGTCATTTAAGATTAGAATATTTAAAAAATCATAAGAAAGCAGAATATATAATAATGTTTATGAACAAGACTTTAAGAAAACATATTGTTGAAACTGATAAACAAGCTAAAAGGAAATTTGAAATACTTATGAAACAAATGCTACAGAAAAATCCTATTGATGAAAATTTGAAAGATACTGACCCATTAAAATGGGTTAGACTTATGAATAATTACAAAAATTTAGCCGAAGAAATTATATTCAAAGAATTAATTTATTGTTAAAATTAATATGAGAAATCCTGTTTTTGTTGGATTTCTCATCATTTTATTTATTTAATGTTTTAATTTGAATCAACTCATTTAAAGCTATTTCATTATATCATATTAGTATATTTTGTTTTATTATTTATTAAAGATAATAACTTTAAAACTATAAAAATATATAATAATATAAAAATCAAAAATACTATATATAAATGAATCAATTCAAATCTAGCAAGAATCATAGTTGCAAGCAAACTTAATATAAATACAACTAATCTTCTTGTAAATTGAAAATATAATATAGCTTTTTCTTTATCTTCTTTTTTTGTATTTTGAAGAAGTATATTACTTAATACATTTTCTGTTGGATCTCTTAATGCTAGTATAATAATAAAGCCAATGGACATTATTATAGAACTATATATTGAAGCAAATAATATTTTTCCAATAATAAATAATAAAACTGAAAATAGCAATCCAAAATAAATTATATATAATGTTTTATTTTTACATTTATTATATACTTTTACAAACACTATATTTGATATCAGTCTTGATACTCTTGATAAAAATAAAATAATTGACATTACTAAAACAACACTATTATCTTTTAAGAAATCTTGTAATTCAAATTGTATAAATAATTTATCGTTTGTCTGACAAACAACAAGAGTTCCATATATAAAACCATAAACAAGTATAGCGATAATTACAATCTTATTAAAATTGAATTTTTTATTTTTCTCTTTTACTAATTCCTTATTATAAGAACCAACCTCATATATAAAATGCGACATTATAACATTAATAAGACAAATTAGTATACATATAAACATTGGTAAGTATGGGCTTATATTAAATAAAAATCCCACTATTAAAGTTGCTATCATTGTTGCAATTGAATATATTGTAGTTGCTTTGGTTTTTATTTTTATAAAATCATTTTCTTTATTTTGATATACTAAATTATTATTTAAAACTACTTGATCAACGCACTTAAAAACAAAACTAACTTCATATAAAATTTCTGCTAAAGCTAAAAATATTAAATTAGTAGAAAAAGTAAATAATATTGCAGAAATTAATAATAAAAAAGTTCCTAGTCTTATTGAATATAGATTTCCTATTTTGTTTATAATCTTATGTGATAATAAATAAAATACTAGTGCTACTAAAGTTCCAATTGTTATAATAAGATTAATTTCTGAAGAAGTTAATCCTTTAACGCTTGTTAAAAATAATATATTAATTGCAATAAAAAATATTAAATCTGAAGAAAATCCATAAAAAATTGGATATATTTTATTGCTAAGTTTAATACGATTATCATCTGAATTATCCATATAACACCTTCTTTGCTACGAATGATTATTTCATAATAAATTTCATTTTTTCTATTTTTCCATTAAAGTATTCAATTCTTTCTTTATAATTTACCGATAAAATAGTTAAATAATTTATCAGTATTTTTATCATCTAATAGTTCTGGATGCCATTGTACACCTAAAAAAAATGTTTTTCTTTTATCTTCAATTGCTTCAATTATTGCATCATCACTACGAGCAGATATATTTAATTTAGTATCTGGAATACAAAATGAATGAAGAGAATTTACTTCTATACTTTCTTTTCCTATTATATCATAAAGCAATGTATCTTTATCAATTTTTATAAAATGAGAATAATTACTTCCATTTTGGTGATTGTGAATTGGTATAGTAACATTATTATTAAAAGTCCTACCCATAAGTTGCATTCCTAAGCATATTCCCAAGGTTGGCTTATCTGTATCGTATAGATATTTTACTATTTTAAAATCTAATTCATGACTGACTTTTCCACCTGGTAATATAATACCATCACATTTATCAATTAAAGAAGTATCAATTTCTAAATAATTTTTCAAATCAAATGGTATGCACATAATAGAAACATTATATTTTTTTAGTTTTTCAATCAGATAACTTCTAACTCCATATACTATTCCACCGTTTTTTGTTTCGTAATCTCTTAAAATTATTCCAATTGTTTTCATATTTACTCCTTTTTCATATAGTAGTAGTTAAAACTCATATTTATATATTTTACAATTTTCATACTCAAACAATGACTTATCCACACCATTAAAATACCAGTATATTGCTCTTGATATACCTCCATGAGTTACTAGTAAAATATTTTCATTACTTTTTGATTTAATATCATTTATAAACCTAGATACTCTATTATATACACTTTTCATAGATTCACATTCTGGGTTTTATTGCTTGATTTATACCTGTAACATTTAATGGTTCTTTTACATTTGCAATAATCTTATTTTTACCTTGTTCTGTTTCTCAATGTCTTATTACATATAATTTCATATCAATCACCTTATATATTGAAATGTTTTTTATTTAGACATACAAATTATATCAAACATATTTATTTTTTTCAACTTAAATTCAGGCATTTTCTTGACATTTACATAAAAAGATAATATATAATAGATGTATTTGATAGTACACTGAAAAATTAATAGACACGAATTACTGATTAGTAATGTGGTACAATAAGTTATTCTCCCACTTCCGAGACATAGAGAATTAAGGTTTGTAATAAACTTACTAGCCCAATGCGGTGAAAAATATTTTGGCTGGTTTAAAGAATAGTATGTAAAATGCCCAGCAGTGGTTAAGATCGATTAGCATGTTTCAAATAAAACTCACTACTTTGCAAAAAATGCAATATCAGTAGTTTTATTTGTTGTGCCTAATGGGTCTTTTTGTTATGCCAAAAAAGACTATATAGGTATTGCTCTATATTCTCACAACGCATAACAGAAAGATACTGAAAAAATTTTGTGCTAGGTAGCAGAAAAATTTTTCAGTAGTCAAAATAATATTTGAATGGAAGTGATAAAATATTATTTTGATTTGGCGAAGCCAAACATAAATTATTGAGTTTTAAACGAGATAATTTATGAGCCCTCCGCTAGGAGCCCACGACATCTTTGCAAACGAAATTTGAAAGTGTCATAGTGGGTTACATACTTTCGCAAGAAAGTTATGTAACAGCTCCCTTTTGTCGCCTCTTGCTACCTGCAAGGAAGGATGTATAAATGGACAAAACAAACTATTCGGTAGCTAGAGTAGAAACTTATACTAGAGCAAGTGTTTTAAAAGCAGAACGACACAATGAAAGAAAAAATAAAACTTACTCTAATATGAATGTTGACTTAGCCAAAACACCAAACAATGTGCATTATAAAAAATGTGAAAGCACTTATAACGAAAGATTAAAAGAAATGATTGATAATGGAGAAATATCACTTAGAGGTTTAAAAGATAATGCTAAAATATTTGATGAAATTATATTTGATATTAACTCCGACTATTTTGAACAAAATGGTGGTTATGAATTTGCAAAAGGATTTTATGAGAAAGCATTTCACTTTGCTGAAAAATAAATGTGCTCTGAAAATATTATATCAGCAGTTATGCACACAGATGAATTAAATACTGCTTTTAATAATATATTAAATAGAAAAACAGCTTAATATTGAAATAATTTATTTTATGGGGAGAATGATTTTAGTGTACTTAACTAAAGCATTCTCCACATCGCATTCCCCCAAAATCCCTTACATAAAAATTATCAGCTTTTTCTCACTCACTACAAATTTACCATTCCTAATATTTTACACTTTTACCTTTTAAATCCTGTTCCGTAAGCTTCCCTTGCATTTATTATAACTATAAAAGAATTTTTATCAATTTTTTTACATATTTGCTTTATTTTTATAGCTTCATTTCTTGAGCTGATACACCAAAGCATTACTTTCTCATCTTCCGTATACATTCCTTTAGCTTGCAATCCAGTTACTCCTCTTTTTATATTCTCTCCTATCTCATTTGCAATCTCCTCATAATAGTCAGAAACAATAAATAACATTTTAGTAAAATATACTCCTTCAAATACTATGTCTATCATTTTTCCCATTAAATATATTGTTATCGCAGAATATAAACCTATCTCTATATTTCTAAAAAATATTACATTTAGAGCAACTATTACGATGTCTATTATAACAATTAGATTGCTGGTTCTATAATATGGCTTAAATGTTTTTATTATATAAGAAAGTAAATCTGTTCCACCAGTTGAAGCAGAGACTTTTAGAACTAATGACATTCCTATTCCCATTGTTATTCCACCATATATGCAGCTCAAAAAACTATCTACCGTTACAGCAGGTAACTTGTCAAAAATATCTATAAATATTGCCAAAAATATTGTTCCTAAAAGTGACTTTAACAAAAATTCCTTTCCTATTCTAAAATAGCTAATTATTAGTAATGGAATGTTAAGTGCAAATACTACCGTTCCTACTGGCCAATTTAGTAAATAATATGTTATTGTTGCAAAACCTGTAAAACCTCCTGATGATAGTTGATTTGGCAACAAGAAAAAAGATGTTGCCATCGCCATTATAATGCATCCTAATATCAATAATAAATATTCATATATATATTTATTTAACTTTTTAGCAGTTTTCATTTTGTATTCCTTTCCTAAAATTTATGTATCCTATACTTTAATTATTTGCTTATATTGGAAAAGATATACAAAAATAAATCCATGCCATTAAACTTGTCTTGTTTAATAACATGGATTTGCTTATTTTATACTTTTTGTCCTAATATATCATCATATGTCTTTTCTATTTTTATTTCAAATTTTCCGTGTTTTATTTGCTCGTCTGGTTTAACCATAACATCAACCTCATATATATCTCTTAATTTTTCTATGTTTTCTTTTTTATGACCTATTATATTATTGATGTCATCTGGATTAGCTATTATTTCTACCTCTTTTACCTTAGTATTGAATTTTTTTATTTTCTCTACTATTACATCATACCACATAGCAGATTCTACAAGTTGTCTAAAAGCTGGATGATATGGTCCTGCTACTACTTGACTGTTAGAACTTGCTGGATCTGTAATTTCATCTGTATTTTGTAATCCTATTCTTATTACTTTTATATTTTTATTATTAAATATATTTGTAACTTCTTTACATCTTTCTACAGCTTGTACAACTGAAAGAGGTTCATATTCACCATTTTTGTAGTCTTCTTCTAGTTGTGTTCCTTTTATTACTAGTACTGGGTAAATTCTTACTATTTTAGGTTTTAACTTTACCAAGGCTTTTGCTGTATTTATTTCATCAATCATAGTACTCTCTGGAAGACCTACCATCATTTGGTGTCCTAGTCTAAAACCATAACGATTAATCAATTTAGAAGCCTTTTTTACATCTTCAAATGTATGTCCTCTTTTTGCTTTTTCTAATATGTAATTATTAGCAGATTGAACCCCAAGTTCTATTGTTTTTACATTGTACTTTTTTAGCATTTTTAATATATCTTTACTAATGTAATCTGGTCTAGTAGATATACGAATACTATTAACTTTTCCTTCTTTTATATATTCATACGCTGCTTCTAGTAATTCTTTTTGTAACTCTACATCAATTCCTGTAAAGCTTCCTCCAAAAAAGGCAACCTCTATTTCCCTTTCATTTGTTTTAAAATTATTTAAATAATATTCTATGGTATCTTTAACATCTTTTGCTCTAACTTGTCTTTGCTCTCCACTTATTTTTGTTTGATTGCAAAATACACAAGCATTTGGACATCCTAAATGTGGCACGAAAATTGGTATAATATATTCTTTCTTCATAATAACCTCCTTTTCTTATTTAGTTTTCTTATGTGTATTACTTGTATATATTCTTTAATTGCTCTTATATGTACATCTACCTTGTTACTTTTCTAGCGCTTTTCTTGCAGCTTCCATTTCTGCTGCTTTTTTTGTTTTTCCAGTACCTATAGCTAGTATTTTTCCATTTAGCTTTACCTCTGCTGTAAAAGTTTTATCATGGTCTGGACCTTCTTCTTTTATTATTTCATATTTAATGCTTACCTCTCCATGTTCTTGTAACTTTTCTTGCAACACAGTTTTGTAATCTTTTTTTCCAACATTTTGACTAGCAATTAAAGCCTCTTCTTTCAAATTTTCTACTATAAACTTTTCTGCCTCATTTAGTCCAGCATCAAAATAGATTGCAGCAATAACTGCTTCAACACTATCTGCCATTATTGCTGTTCTTACATCATTATGACAGGCAAGTTCACTCTTTCCTAGAAATAAGAAATCACTAAAATTATGCTTTTTTGCAATTTTATATAAACTTTCTTCACACACAATAGTTGCTCTAACTTTAGTCATTTCTCCTTCTGATAATTTTGGAAAATTATTATATAAATATTTACTAGATATAAATTCTAATATACTATCTCCTAAAAATTCTAATTTTTCATTACTTTGTATATGCTTTTCATATGCATATGATGTATGTGTTAATGCATTTTTTAATAACTCTTTATTCTTGAATACATATCCTATGTTTTCTTCTAATTTACTTAAATCCATCTTTTACCTTCTTTCTACGCAATTATACTACAAAAAAAGAAAAAAAGAAAGGTATTCCCCCTTCTTTTTTATACTTTATCTTTTATTTAGGCTACGTGGTCTTTTATATAGTCAACAACATCTCCTATTGTAGATATTTTTTCTGCATCACTATCAGGAATTTCTGTATCAAATTCTTCTTCTAAAGCCATTATTAATTCTACAATATCTAATGAGTCTGCTCCTAAATCATCTATAAAAGATGCATCCATAGTTATTGATGTTTCAGTAACACCTAATTGTTCAACTATTATCTCTTTTACTTTTTCAAATATTTCTTCTTGTGACATTACTTTTGCACCCCCTCCCGAAGTAGTTAATATTTTTCTTAACAATATTACAACTTTATATAATTGTCAAGTACTATTTTTCAAATTCTTCAATCATTTTTTCTACAGCTTTATTCTTTACAAATTGCTCAGCTTGTTTTATAGTAAATTCAAATAATCTAGCATCACTGCTACCATGAGCTTTTACTACTGGTTTTTTTACCCCTAAAAACAATGCTCCACCGTATTCTTTATAATCCATTGCTTTTGATAATGCATTTATAGATGGCATTGCTGGTACCGCTCCAAGCATAGTAAATACATTCTTCTTTATGCTTTCTGTAAGTGTACGTTTTACAAGTTTTCCTACACCTTCTACTGTTTTTAAAAATACATTTCCTGTATATCCATCTGCAACTAATATATCTAATTTTCCTGAAAAGGCATCTCTTCCCTCAACATTTCCAACAAAGTTCAAATTTAGTTCTTCTGCTTTTTCTTTTAGTAATTGATATGATTCTTTTACTAATTCATTACCTTTAGTTTCTTCTGTTCCTATATTTAATAATCCAACTGTTGGATGTTCTATTCCAAATGTATTTCTGTTATATATTGTTGCCATTTGTGCAAATTGTAATAAATTTATAGGCTTACAATTAGTATTAGAACCACAATCTATTAACATTAATCTACTTTTATATGATGGTAATATTCCTGCTAAAGCTGGTCTGTCTATTCCTTTTATTCTTCCAACTAAAAGCGTTGCTCCTGTTAAAAGTGCTCCTGAATTTCCTGCTGAAATGAATACATCTCCTTCTCCATTTTTTAGCATGTTAAATCCCACTACCATTGAAGAATCCTTTTTGTGTTTTATTGCTTGTGTTGGTATATCACACATTTCTATTGTTTCTGTTGTGTGATGTATGCTAAGCCTATTTGATATTTCTGATAAACTATTTTTTCCATAGAATTCTTTTACTTTTGCATTTATGGTATCTGTATCTCCTATTAAACATACTTCTGCTTCTATTTGACTTATTGCTTGCACTGCACCTTTTACAGTTGCATCTGGTGCATTATCTCCACCCATTGCATCTAATAGTATCTTCATTTTTCTGTTTTCTCTCCTTTATTTGTTTTATAGATATATATTGCATTGTTTATAATTTATGCCTCTTTATTGGATGTTCACATTGTATTACTTATTTTATATTATTGCAATAGTTTTTTCAATTTTTCTAAAAAACTGACCAACTAACCAAAAGGGACGCCCCTTTTTCGAAAAAATTTACGAAAAGGGACACCCCTTCTAACAAGATTGATGTTGTAATTTTTCTTC
>CAKPFO010000028.1 GCA_934153805.1 uncultured Clostridia bacterium
AAATATTAGCACTAAACTATAAAAATTTAGTGCTAATAAATAAAAATTTTTAAGACATTTTCAAAAATGATTGACATGAATTTTTAGAGTGTGTTATAATATGTTTATATGTTCACTTATTGTAGATTTATCTTTTTCAAATAATTCTGCAATTTTATTAAGTGGTAACCAAATAGTTTCGTCATATAAAAAAGCTTCTATTTCTATTTTGTTCTTTTCATTTTCGTAAATAATTAAATACCATTTTGTCAAATCCTTTTAACCCTAAGCAAATACACCAAAAGACTTGAAATTGTAACAAAAATGTAATATAATAGTAATATATGGACTACTTAAAATATGGTGGTCAAAAATAAGTTTCCCTAGTGTGTTTTAAGTAGGTATTTTTTATTGTAAAAAATACTTGAAACAGGCTATTGACTTATATTTAAAAGGATATTAAAATATATAATATAAGTATATTTTAAACCAAATAAGAAGGATGGTAAAAAATGAAATTGAAAAATAAGATTTTAAGTTTAAGTATTATCTTTTTAATTTTAACAATGTTAGGAATTAGCTCAAACGCATATGCGGCGACAGCGACATCTCCACTATATCTAGGAATCGAAGAATATCGTAATTCTGGATATGCATATAAAGCTATAAGCAAAGTTATGTGGAAAATAAGTTCATATGATGACGATACAGGAAAAAATGTAAACAAAAACAGAACCATATACTGTATTAAAGCAGGTCCTGGTTTTGGGTCAACAGATATGGGAGGTTCATATGTTGGAGCAACAACTATAAGACCATATACTCAATACTTTGACTTTAAAGATAGAGCCTCTATTACAGGAAACTATTTAAACGCAATTCCTAGTGGAGCAAATTATAATTCTCTAGTATGGGTATTAGAGCATTGTTATGTTCCAACTGCTACTGGTGCTGCAGAATATAGAACAAAATTATTAGAAGCAGCCGGAATAAAAAATAGTACTATCAGTGATGACGAAATAGATGTAACTCAACAATTAGCAATATGGTATTTTACAAACAATGACAATTACAAAATAACAACAAATACTTTTGCTTTAGATGTTAAAGAGAAAGCAGATGCAGCATATACTGCAATTGGTAATAAATTTGCTGATGGTGATAATAGAAACGATGATGCAATTGAACTATTTAATTATTTAATAGATCAAGGTACAGCAAATAGTGCTACAACACCAACAGCTACTAAAAATACAAATCCAATTACTCTAAATAAAGCTAATGCAACCTTAACTCAAGAAGGAGCAAACTATATTGTTGGACCATTTACAATAACAGCATATGATACTGTAGAATATACATTATCTGCAACACTTTTAAATGGTACAGTAACAATACCATATACAATATTGGATGATAGTAAAAATACATCAACATTAGAAAATGTTATAGGAAAAGATTTTTATATTTCTATACCAAAAGCTTCATATGTAGAAGGTGCTAAATTTACAATAGAAGCAAAAACATATCAAACAGCTTTAACATATTGGTCAGTATTAAATGGTCCTACAATAGACCAACCAGTTGTTGAAATAGAGAAAAAGGAAGATTCATATCAAACAGATATAACACTTCCAAACATACCAAAAGCAAAGGAATTTGACTTAGCCTTAAGAAAATTTATAACAAAGATAAATGGTACAGATGTAACAGTAAGTAGAGAGCCAAATATAACAAGTGCTGATTTACAAAATTTAGCTAACAAGGCAACTTCAACAGTTACAAAAACACATACAAAAACACCTTTATTAGTAGAAAATGGAGATACTGTATTATATACTATTAGAATATATAATGAAGGCGAATTAGATGGATATGCAAAAGAGGTTACAGATTTCTTGCCAGAAGGTCTAGAACTAAAATCAGGTAGTTCAATAAATACTGCAAATGGTTGGACAAACCCTTCAGGTGACGGAAAAACTATAGTAACAAATAAACTAGCAACAAGATTACTAAAAGCATTTGATGGAACTACTTTAGACTATGCAGATATAGAAATAGAATGTATTGTAAACAAATCGATTACAACATCAAACCAATCATTAAAAAATATAGCAGAAATTACAAAAGAGACAGATGAAAATGGTAAAGATATTACAGATAGAGATTCAGTGCCAAATAACTTAACAAATAGTCAAAAACAAAATTATAATCCAGGTTCATCAGAACAAGGATGGGGATATGAAGATGATGATGACTATGAAGAATTAATTTTACCAGGAAAAGCATTTGATTTAGCATTAAGAAAATTTATAACAGTAGTAAATAATAAAGAGTTAAAAAATGCAGACGGAACATATACAAGAGAGCCAGATATTAATCTAACTCCATTAGTAAATAAAACAGCAACAACTGCTAATTATAATCATCGTAAAGATCCTGTTGGAGTATCTTTAGGTGATGAAGTTATATATACAATAAGAGTATATAATGAAGGAGACATAGATGGTTATGTTACAGAAATAACAGACTATTTACCACCACAATTAGAATTTGTAAATGATGAATTTAATGCTAAATATGGTTGGAGTGTTTCAGCAAATGGAAGAGTAGTAAAAACTACAATAACATCACCAAAAACAACATATTCAGCAAGTAGAGATGAAATCTATAAAGATAGAACAGCAACCTCAGATAAAGTTTTATTAAAAGCATTTAATGGAACTACTTTAGATTACATAGAAGTACAAATAAAATGTAAAGTAAAAGAAAATATAGATTTAGACACAGTAATAACTAATATTGCTGAAATAACAGGATTTACAGATAGCAACAATAATGCTATTACAGATAGAGATTCTGAACAAGATAATGTAATATTACCAATAGATGAAAACTTACCAGATTATAAAGGTAATAATTCAAATAAATCTATATTAAATGATAGTAAATATTTCTATAAAGGACAACAAGATGATGACGATTTTGATAAATTAATATTAGAAGAATTTGATTTAGCATTAAGAAAATTTATTACAGGTGTAAATGATACAAAAGTAACAAATAGATATCCAGTGTTTACAACTAATAAAGACGAAAATGGTAACTATATTTATAATCATACAAAAGAACCTGTATTAGTTGAAACAACAGACTTGGTAGAATATACAATAAGAATATACAATGAAGGAAATATTGCAGGATATGCAAAAGAAGTAAAAGATAATATTCCAGAAGGTTTAGAGTTTTTACCAGAAAATGATACAAACAAAGACTATAGATGGAAAATGCTAGATGAAGATGGAAATGAAACAACAGATGTTTCTAAAGCAAAATATATAACAACAGATTATTTATCTAAAGAACAAGAAAGCACAGAAAAAGCAAACTTAATAAATGGATTTAATAAAGAAACAATGGCATCTCCAGAATATAAAGATGTAAAGGTTGTATTTAAAGTAGTAGCACCTAGCACATATGGTAAAATTATAACAAATACAGCAGAAATATCAAAAGATTCAGATGAAACTGGAAAAGATATAGATGATAAAGATTCTACACCAGATAACAATAACGAAAAAGAAGATGATATTGATAAAGAACATATTAAATTAACTTATTTTGACTTAGCGTTAAGAAAGTTCATTACTAATATACAAGATAATACAGGTGTAGACAAAATTCCAGTAAATAGAGAACCAGTATTTAGTATAGACAAAAATGGAAACTATGTATATACTCATTCTAAAGAACCACTAGATGTTGAAAATGGAAACATAGTAACATATACATTAAGAATATATAATGAAGGAACAATGAATGGATATGCTAAACAAGTAAAAGATGATATTCCAGATGGATTAGAATTTTTACCAGAAAATGATATAAATAAAGAGTATAGATGGAAAATGCTAGATAAAGATGGAAACGAAACAACAGATGTTTCTAAAGCAGTTTCTATTGTAACAGATTATTTATCTAAAGAACAAGCAGATGCTACAAATAGAGACAACTTGTTATTAGCATTTGACCAAAAACAAATGCAAGAACCAGACCATAGAGATATAAAAATAGCATTTAAAGTTACAGAACCAAATACATCAGACAGAATAATAATAAACTATGCACAAATATCAGATGATTCTGATGAAAAAGGAAAAGATGTAGTAGATAAAGATTCTACTCCAGATAAATGGATAGATGGAGAAGATGACCAAGATATAGAAAAAATTAAAGTAAAATATTTTGACTTGGCATTAAGAAAATGGGTAACACAAGCTATTGTTATAGAAAATGGAAAACAAACTGTAACAGAAACTGGACATAAAGCTGAAGATGACCCTGAGCAAGTTGTTAAAGTAGAAATAGAAAAGAGCAAAATAAACAAAATTGTAGTTAAATTTAGATATAAAATAAGAGTTACAAATGAAGGAGAAATAGCTGGATATGCAAAAGAAGTTTCAGACTATATCCCAGATGGCCTAAAATTTGTTCAAACTGATAATCCAGATTGGAAACAAGTAGATGGTAAAATTGTAACAGAAAAATTGAAAGATACATTATTACAACCAGGAGAAAGTGCAGAAGTAGAAGTATTATTGACATGGATAAATGGAAATGATAATTTAGGATTAAAGGTAAATGTTGCAGAAATAAGTAAAGACTACAATGATAGTCATACACCAGATATAGATTCTACACCAAACAATAAAAAAGATGGTGAAGATGATATAGATGATGCACCAGTAATTCTTACAGTAAAAACAGGAGAAATATTTAATACTCAAAATATGATACTAGGAGTTGCAACATTAACAATTATTTCTGCCGGAATAGTATTAATTAAAAAATATGTATTATAATATATAACAAAAATGTGGAATTTTTTTCCACATTTTTTGTTTACTTTAAATACTTGTTATGATATAATTTTTGCGTATATAAAGGTTACGTATGAGAAAGGAATTTGAGAGAGTATGAATCAAATATTATATGTAGAAAAATCTAAGAAAAAGGGTGAACCTTTAGAGATAAAAACAATAGTAAAAATATTCGCTATTATTATAATTGTTTTTGGTGTAATTATGATAGGCAAAGGAGCGTATTCAATATATAAAAATAGTGCTAATGGTGGAACAAATAATATTCCATTAGTTACAACATCACAAACGAATAATAAATTAGTAATAAATGTTAAACATGATAAAGCAATTAATAAAATAGTATATTCATGGAATGATGAGCAAGAAACTACACTACAAGGAAGAGGTCAAAGTGAAATTTCAGAGACAATAACAATACCTGTTGGAACTAATACACTACATTTAAAAGTAATAGATATTAAAGGAAAAACAGCGACAACTACTAAAGAATTTACTATATCAGATGAAGACTTAACAGAACCAGAAATAGAATTTGTTATAGAAAATTCTAAGGTAAAGATAGTTGCAAAAGATGAAACTGAGCTTAAGTATATAATGTATCATTGGAACAATGAAGATGATACGGTAGTAGAAGCAAGAGAGGATTCGCCAAAACAAATAGAAGAGAAAATATCAATACTAAAAGGTGAAAATACATTAACAATTGTGGCAGTAGATAAATCAGGAAATGAAACTACAAAAACACAAGTGTTTAAAGGAGCAACAAAGCCAACTATCGAGGTACAACAAGAAAATAGTGAATTAGTCATAAAAATAAAAGATGAAGAAAACATACAAAAAATAGAAATAGATTTAAATGGCCAATTTTATTCAACAGATTCAGAAAACACAAATACACCATTAAATATGAAAGAAGTAGAAATAAGACAACCATTACCAAGTGGAACAAATACTATAACAATTACTGCTTATAACACCAATGGATTGTCAGAAAAAATAACAAAAGAGGTTATTATATAACAAGAAGATAAAATTGAGAAATAATTTGTAATAATTATTTCTCAATTAGACTATATACAATAGGAAGGAAAATAGCAAAATATGCAAATTATATATATGCTAATACTAATTGCCATCTATTCATTTGGTGGATGGGTATTAGAAACTACATACAAAAGTATATTACAAAAACAATTTGTTAATAGTGGATTTTTAGTAGGACCAATTTGCCCTATATATGGACTTGGTGCATTAATAATGATAATATGTCTTGGCTGGCTAAAAGGAAAACCATTATTACTATTTTTAGTGGCATTTGTGATTTTATCAATATGGGAATACATAGTAGGTTTTTTATTGGAAAAAATATTTAAAACAAAATATTGGGATTATTCAAATTTAAAATTTAACATACATGGAAGAGTGTGCTTAAAAAATTCTATATATTGGGGAATATTAGGAGTTATATTTATACAATATATACATCCATTTGTGGAAAGCATAGTATTTAAAATACCAGAAAATGTAGCAACTATTGCATGTATAATAATATATATATTGCTTGCTATAGATAGCATAATTAGTATAGTAACAATATCAAAATTGTCAGATGCAGTTAATAAAATAGATGAATTAAAAGAAAAAATAAAAGAAGCTTTAGAAGAGTTAAAATTTCTTACTGCAAATGCTTCAAACAAAATTAAGAAAGACAATATAGAAAAACTAATACATGAATTAAGCATGAAAGAAGAAAGACTACGATTACGAATGTATAGAAAAATAAGAAGATTGAAACTAGCATTTCCTACTATGAAATCAGAAGGAATAAGTCAGTTTTTAAATCAAAAGGTAGATTTTGAAACACTTAAGAAAAGAATAAAAAAGGGAAACTAAGGTGAGAGTATGATACAAGAAATTTATTTAATAGATAATGATAATGAACTACAAGAAAAATTGAATAAGATATTTGCACAAGAAAGAGATTATAAATTCACTAGAGTAAATACAGCAAATATAGATGTGGCGTTAAAAAACATACCATCGTTAATTATATTAAATGAACAAGATGATGATGCTTTAGAAACTTGTAATAAAATAAAAAGTGATGAAGATAATACAATGACACCTATAATAGTAATAACGTCTAAAAAAGAACATGAAAGAAAATTACAAATGCTAAAATTAGGAGTAGCACATTATATTATAAAACCGATAGATGAAGAATATTTGTATTATACAATAAAAAACATATTAACATTATTGTATTTAAATAGAAGAATAAGCCCACTTACAGGCTTGCCAGGAAATGTACAAATACAAGCAGAAATAAAAAAACGTCTAGCTAATAAGGAAAATTTTGCAATGATGTATTTAGACTTGGACAATTTTAAAGCCTATAATGATGTATATGGATTTTTAAAAGGTGATGAAATTATAAAGTTTACATCAAAGGTAATTTTAAAAAATGTTCATACTCAAGAATATGAAGATAGTTTTGTAGGACATATAGGAGGAGATGATTTTGTAGCAATTATTTCTAATAGAGACTCCGAAGAAATATGCCAAAATATAATAGCTGATTTTGATGAAAATGTAAAAAGATACTACACAAAAGAAGATGTTGCAAAAGGATATATAGATGTTGCAAATAGAAAGGGAATAATAGAACAGTTTCCACTAACATCTATTTCCATAGCAGTAGTAGAAGTTGATAGCAATAAGTTTAGCTCTGCACTAGAAATAGGAGAGGTTGGAGCAAGTGTAAAACATTTAGCAAAAACAATATTAGGTAGTACATATGTAATTGATAGAAGAAAAAATTTTAATTAAGTTGCTAAATTTTACAAATTTAGCACTTTTAATTTTATATAATTATATTGAAAGATTTATAGTATGATAACTTTTAATAGAAGAATATGGCAGAAATTAGATTTTTTATAGAAAAATCTTTGTGCAATATAAAAAAACTTAGTAGTATGTTATAAATAAAAAATGCTAAAGTTAGAAAAATATGAAAGGACTAAAACAAAAAATGGAAGAAAAATTTAAATCAGGATTTGTCTCAATAATAGGAAGAACTAATGTTGGAAAATCTACAATAATAAATGCATTAGTAGGAGAGAAAGTTGCTGCAGTTGCAAATAAAACTCAAACTACAAGAACTGCAATAAGAGCCATAGTAAATAGGCCAAATTCACAAATAGTATTTATAGATACACCAGGAATTCATAAACCAAAAACAAAATTAAGTCAAACAATGTTAGATACAGCATTTAATTTTATTGGAGATGTGGATGTAATATTATTTGTTATAGATGGAACCTCAGAAGAAATAGGCAGAGGGGATAGCAGAATATTAGAAAAATTGAAAGAGGCAAATAGAAAAACTATTTTAATAATAAATAAAATTGATATGGTAGAAAATAAAGAGAAACTTTTAAAATTAATTGATTTATATCAAAAAGAGTATAATTTTACTGCTGTAATTCCGGTTTCTGCAACTAAAAATCAAAACTTAGACGTAATATTAGATGAAATAGAAAAGAACCTAAAAGAAGGTCCTGCATATTATGATATAGAAGAATATACAGACCAAACCTCTAGGCAATTAGTAGAAGAAATAATTAGAGAAAAAGCACTTAAATTTTTAGATGATGAAGTACCACATGGCATATATATAGAAACAGAAAAGATGAAATATAGAAAGACAAAAGATGGAGAAGAAATATATGATGTGGAAGCAACTATATATTGCTTAAGAAACTCTCACAAAGGAATAATTATAGGAAAGAATGGTAGTATGCTAAAGAAAATAGGTACATGTGCAAGACAAGACTTAGAAAGAATGTTAGGAACAAAAGTAAATTTGAAAATTTGGGTTAAAGTAAAAGAAGATTGGCTTAACAACGACAGTATAGTAAAGAAATTTAAATTAAATTAGAATTAATGTAAGCATAATTTTTATCAACAATATAATATATTTTGTAGTCGACGTATTGAGAGGAAATTATTGTAGCAATTCTTATATAAATTTTACGGGGAATGTTCATTTTTTGACTAAAAAAATGAAAGGGTCCCGTCAAATTTATATTAGAATTTCTAGATAATTTAGCTCGAACGAGGAGGCAAAAAATATATTATATTGTTGATAAAAATTAATAATAGCTGATATCTAATTTAATTTAAATTAGATATTGAATAAAAAAATAAATAACTGCAAAAGATAAATAGGGAAGGTGATTGTATGATTAAACAAATGGCTTGGAATACATTTAAAAATACAGGAAGCATAGACTCTTATTTAGAATTAGTAGAAGTAGAAAATATTGAAAAAAATATAAAAGAAAATGAACAAAAAGATATAAAGGTGAATAAATATGAGGACATTCAAAACAAAGGGAATAATTATATCGGAAAATAATATGAACGACTATGATAAAATGGTAACAATATTAACTCCAAATGGAAAAATTGGGTGTTCTGCAAAAGGCGCCAGAAGAAGCAAAAGTCAACTAATGGCAGGAACTCAATTTTTGTGTTTTGGAGAATATATGTTATTTGAGGGAAGTAGCACCTATACTTTAAATTCATGCGAAACGATAGAACTTTTTTATAATATAAGGACAGACTTAGATAAATTAGAGTATGCTGCGCATATAACCAAAATTATTTTAGATGTAACATACGAAAATCAAAATACATATAAAATATTGCAATTATATTTAAATACATTATATGTAATATCAGAAACAGATATGGACTTGAATTTTGTAGTATCAGTATTTAAAATAAGGTTAATGTGTCTACTAGGGTTTACTCCAAGAATAGAAAAATGTGTAGAATGTGAAAAAGAAGATACACATTATTTTAGCTTTAAAGATAATGGTCTTAAATGTAATGCTTGTAGTAAGCAAGATACACGGAACTATAGAAATAAGTGATTCTACAAAAACAGCATTAAAGTATATAGTTATGGCTCCAGCTAAAAAATTATTTTCTTTTAATATGTCAGAAGAAAACAAAAGACAGCTAGAAATAATAGCCAAAATTTATACAAATGAAAAATTAGAAAAAGAATATAAATTATAAATAATTGTAGAGAAAAAAACGAAAATGTCTCAAAAAGAATATAAATTGTAAATAAAATATTGTAAAAAATAAGCTGTTGTGGTATATTTATTGCAAATAGGAGGTAGCCTATGTGGGGAGATATAGCAATAGCTTTTTTGTTGGCTTTTATAACAACATTTGTATTAACACCATATACAATTAAAATCGCAAAAAAAATAGGAGCTGTAGATATACCAAAAGATTCAAGAAGAATGCATAATAAGCCTATACCAAAGTTTGGGGGGCCTGCTATAATAATAGGATTTTTGTTATCTACAGTTTATTTAATAATAACATCATCAATAGAAGGAAATATAAACATATTTGGACCAGAAAATTATGTAGCAAAATTAATAGGTTTACTATTAGGAATAATGGTATTAAGTTTTGTATGTTTTTTTGATGATATAAAAGGAATACATCCATTAGTAAAATTATCAGGACAATTATGTGCAGCAGCAATAGTAATTGCTTGTGGAATAAGAATAGACAATTTTAATATACCATTTTTTGAGGGAAATATAATATTAAGTAATGCGTTTTCTATAATTCTAACAATGGGATGGATTGTAGGAATAACAAATGCTATAAATTTAATAGATGGTTTAGATGGATTATCTACAGGGATAGCTATAATATCTTCAGTATCATTACTAATAATATTTGCACTAAACGGTTCACCATTTATAGCAATAATAATTATTACAGCATTGGTAGGTGCTCTTTCAGGATTTCTACCATTTAACTTCAATCCAGCTAAAACTTTTATAGGAGATATAGGCTCAAATTTTGTGGGATTTATATTAGCTATAGTTTCTATATTAGGTATTGCAAAAACAGCAACTGCGTTTGTAGTAGTACTACCAATGATAGTGCTAGGATTACCAATATTTGATACCGTGTCTGCAATTGTAAGAAGATTAATAAAAGGAAAATCTTTAAAGGCAGTTTTTCAAGCAGATAAAGGACATCTACATCACAAATTAATAGAAAAGGGATTTACACAAAAAGAAGCGGTCTTAACATTATATGGAATAAGTGTGGCATGTGGAATGTTTGCAGTTATATTATTTGAAAGTGATATATGGAAGGCAATATCTTTTGCATTAATGGTAATTGCGGTAGTATGTATTGGATATAAAGAATTTTTTAAATTAAAAGAAGAGGAAAAAGAAAATAAATAGTGCATTATAAAATTATATATATTTATAATAGGAGGTAAAGTCTATGTCAAAATATGTGTGTAAGGTATGTGGCTATGTATATGATGAGCAGAAAGAAGAGGTAAAGTTTGAAGACTTGCCAGAAGACTGGGTTTGTCCACTTTGTGGTGTTGGAAAAGATATGTTTGAAAAAATAGAAGATTAAGTCTTCTATTTTTTTGTGTGATATAAAAGTTGTTACAATAATGATAAAACATATAAGTAAAAATTAAACAATAATGCAATTATGCAAAAACAAAAGAAATAATAGGCAGTTTTAAATGTGATTTGAATAAAGATATAGAATATTTTTTGAAAGAAAAATCAATTGAATTTTTTAAACAGGGAATAGCGGAAACTTTTATCGTTACTAGTTCATATAAAGGAAAAGAAGTAGTTGTAGGATATTTTGCTTTGGCAAGTAAAACAACTAAAGTGAAAAAAGATGCATTTGGAGGTAAAACTAAGAGAAGATTTGCACGTTTTGCACAATGTGATATTGACAATAGATATTTTTTAATATCATTACCTTTAATAGGACAAATAGGAAAGAATTATAATAACCAGTATAATAAACTTATAAGAGGAGATGAATTACTAAAATTAGCATGTGATAAGGTTAGAGAGGCACAATACATATTAGGTGGAAGATTTGTCTTTTTAGAATGTGAGGACAAGCCTAAATTAAAAGAATTTTATGAAGATAACCGGATTTGTATGTTTTGAAAAAAGAAATTTGGAAAGAGATGAAAGAGATAAAAACGAGGGAGAATATTTATTACAAATGTTATGCGATTTAAGTGATCAATAAAAAAGACTAGCAATAGTCTTTTTTTTTATGTGTAATTCGTTTACAAATTTAAACATTAGATATATAATACAGTAAAATATTATATGCGGAGGTAGAGTATGGTTTTAAAAGAAATTTTAGCAGGTTTACAAGGATTAAAAGTCAAAGGAAGCTTAGATATAGAAATAACTGGATTAGATAAAGATTCAAGAAATATTAAAGAAGGAAGCTTATTTGTAGCAATAAAGGGATTTGATGCAGATGGGCATGAGTATGTAGAAAGTGCAATAAAGCAAGGAGCAAAGGCTGTATTATTACAAGAGGGAGTTGAAACAAGCTTATTAAAAAGCATTCCAGAAGATGTTACTATAATTGTAGCAAAAGATACAAGATATGCTCTTGCTATATGTTCATGTAACTTTTATGGAAATCCATCTAGAAAATTTAAACTAATAGGAATAACAGGAACAAAAGGTAAAACAACAACATCATTTATGACAAAAGCAATATTAGAAAAAGCTGGAAAAAAGGTAGGATTAATAGGAACTATTGCTACATATATAGGAGACAAAAAATTAGAAGATAGTGACAGAACTACACCAGAAAGTAATAAATTACAAGAAATTTTTGCACAAATGGCAGAAGCAGGATGTGATGCAGTTGTAATGGAAGTATCTTCTCAAAGTTTAAAATTGCATAGAGTTGCAGGATGTGATTTTGATATAGGAGTATTTACAAACTTTTCTGAGGACCATATTAGTCCAAAAGAACATCCAGATATGGAAGATTATTTTAACTCAAAAGTACAATTATTTAAAATGTGCAAAGTTGGATTTATAAATGCAGACAATTACTATGTTGCAAAATTACCAAAACTTGTTCCAGATTGTGAAATAACAACTTATGGAATAGATAATTTTTGCAATGTACTTGCAAAAGATATAACAATAACAAATTCTTATGTAGATTTTAAAGTAAAAATAGGAATAAAAAATGAAAGAATAAAAACATGCATTCCAGGAAGATTTAGTGTATATAATTCACTTGCAGCAATTTGTGTGGCAGAAAAATTAGGGGCAAATGTAGAACAAATAAAAGAAGCCTTAGAAGAAGTAAGAGTTCCAGGAAGAAGTGAACTTGTAAATAATAAAAAAGAATTAACAATAATGATAGATTACGCACATTCACCAGAGAGCTTAGAAAATATACTAAATGCTGTAAAATCATATACAAGAGGTAGAGTAATTTCAGTATTTGGTTGTGGTGGAGATAGAGATAGTACTAAACGTCCAATAATGGGAGAAATATCAGGAAGAATAGCTGATTTTACAATAATTACATCTGACAATCCACGTACAGAAGATCCAGAAAAAATAGTAAGTCAAATAGAAGAAGGAATAAAGAAAACAAAAGGAAAATATATATGTATAGTAGACAGAGTAGAAGCTATAAGAGAAGCAATAAAAATGGCAGATAAAAAGGATATTATACTATTAGCAGGAAAAGGTCATGAACCATACCAAGAAATTAATGGAGTAAAATATCCATTTGATGAAAGAATTATTGTAAATGATATTATAGAAAATAAATGTTAGAAATTAAAAGGGAGGATAAGATGGAATTTCAAGTTAAAGTATTACTACTAACTTTTGCAGTTACAGTAATATTATCACTAATAATTGTACCAATATTAAGAAAATTAAAAGTAGGACAGCAAGAAAGAGATGATGGACCACAAAGTCATCTAAAAAAGCAAGGAACTCCAACAATGGGAGGAATAATTATAATAATTAGCATGGTAATAATTTGTGCAGGATTATTTTATTATTATACTAATATACGAAAAGAGCCAACTGTGGCTAAAAACATTTTACCATTACTTTTTGTATCTATAGGATTTGGACTAATAGGATTTATAGATGACTTTAAAAAACTAATATTAAAAAATACAAAGGGATTAAAGCCAGCAGCTAAAATGCTTGGATTATTAATAATAGCAGTAGCATATACTATATTTTTGACACACGTGTTAAAAATAGGAACAGATATATATATTCCATTTGCACACACAAGTATAACTCTTCCAATTTGGATTTACGTTCCATTTGCAATATTTGTTATGTTAGCAACTACAAATGCAATAAACTTAACAGATGGAATTGATGGATTATCAAGTAGTGTAACAACTATTATTTTAACTTGTTTAACTGTAATAGGAATCATATTTGATGTAAAAGAAATAACTTTATTTGGAAGTAGCTTATCAGGGGCTTGCTTGGGATTCTTATTATTCAATCTATATCCTTCTAAAGTAATGATGGGAGACACAGGTTCATTACTTTTAGGAGGAGCTGTGGCAGCTATGGCATTGTATTTAAAAATGCCACTATTACTATTAATAATAGCAATTATACCAGTACTAGAAACACTATCTGTTATGATACAAGTTGCTCATTTTAAAAGAACAGGAAATAGAATATTTAAAATGGCACCATTACATCACCATTTTGAACTTTCAGGATGGAGAGAAAATAAAGTAGTTTCTGTATTTAGTATTATTACACTTATAGCATGTGTAATTGGATTATTAGCAATTTAAATATAAAGTAGGAGGAAACAAATGCAAAATAGAAATACCAGTAAAGAGAAAACAAATAAAAAACCATTTGATTTTGTATTATGCATAACAGTATTTTTATTGTTAGCACTGGGAATAACAATGGTTCTTTCAGCAAGTGCACCTTCAGCTCTTTCTAAGCATGCAAATAGTTACTATTATGTAATAAGGCAAGCCGGATTTGCAGTAGTAGGTGTTGGACTTATGCTAGTAATCTCAAAAATTGACTATAGAATATACAAAAGATTTTATAAAGTAGCATACATTGTCTCAATAGTAGCTTTAGCTCTTGTAGTTGTACCTGGAATAGGAAAAGAGGTAAATGGTGCTAAAAGATGGATAAACTTAGGATTTGGACAATTTCAACCTTCAGAGGTTGCAAAAATAGGTTTAATAGTATTTTATGCAGCATATTTAGCCGATCATAAAAATGAATTAGGTTCATTTTTGACAGGATTTGTTAAACCACTAATATATTTATTACCACCAATAGCCATATTATTCTTTATACAAGACCACTTAAGTGCTTCTATAATTATAATAGGAATTATATCTATTATGATGTTAATGGCAGGAACAAGATTAAGATATTTCTTAACAGCTGGTGTCTCGCTAGGTTCATTAGGAATTTTAGGAATGCTTATGCTAGCACAAGTAACGGGAAAGGGAGATTTCCGTTTAACGAGATTAACAACATTTTTAGACCCATGGTCAGAAGCAACAGAAGGTGGATGGCAAGTTATACAAGGATTATATGCTATTGGTTCAGGAGGACTATTTGGAGTAGGATTAGGACAGAGTAGACAAAAATACTTATACATACCAGAACCTCACAATGACTTTATATTTGCAGTGTTAGCAGAAGAATTAGGATTTGTAGGATGCTTAGTTGTAATTGCACTATTTGCAGTATTTATATGGAGAGGTATTCTTACAGCTTTAAGAGCAAAAGACACATTTGGAAGCCTATTAGCAGTAGGAATAACAAGTCTTATAGGATTACAAGCAATAATGAATATAGCAGTTGTAACATCATCAATGCCAGCTACAGGTATATCTTTACCATTCTTTAGTTATGGTGGAACAGCATTAATGATTTTACTATGTAGTGTAGGTGTATTGCTTAATATTTCACGTTCTGGTTCAAAAGTTTAAAAAACATAAGAAAAATATGATAAGATAAGGTAAAGAATTTCTAGGATGTATAGGCTCTTAGAAATTCTAACTTTATAAGAATAGAAAAATAAATGGAGGAACAATATGAGAGTAGTTGTAGCAGCAGCAGGTACTGGAGGCCATATTAATCCAGCAATAGCGATAGCAAATAAAATAAAAGAAGAAGAACCACAATCAGAGATTATATTTATAGGTACAAATAGAGGACTAGAAAACGATTTGGTTCCGCGAGCTGGATATAAATTGGAACAAATAGAGGCATATGGTTTAAGTACAAAAATGACAATAGAAAATATGAAAAAAATGTACAAAACTTTTAAAGGATATTGGCAAGCTAAAAAGATAATTAAAGAATTTAAACCTGACATAGTTATAGGAACAGGAGGATACATATGTGGACCTGCAATAATGGCAGCAAGTAAACTAAAGATTCCTACTTTATTACATGAAAGCAATGCATTTCCAGGAAAAGCAGTAAAGATGCTTGCTAAGAGAACTAATGTAATACTTGTATCTTTTAAAGATGCAATTGAAAGAATTGATAATGCAAATAAAATAGTGTACACAGGAACACCGATTAAAATCCATAAAAAAGATTATTTACAAGAAGAAACATTAAAGATAAAGCACGGTTTAGGACTACAAGAAAGTAAGCCTATAGTGCTAGTGTTTGGAGGTAGTCAGGGGGCTAAGTGCATTAATGAAGCAATAATAAGTATAATAAAAGAAAAGCTTAATAGTAATTATCAAATAATGTGGGCAGCAGGACCAGAGCAGTATAAAATAATTAAAACTCAACTTGAAAAGGATGGTTTTAATATAGATAATTTGGAAGGTGTAAAAATTGTTCCATATATATATAATATGGAAGAGGTTATGAATGTATCTGATATAATTGTAGCAAGAAGCGGAGCTATGACGATAACAGAAATTTCTAATCTTGGAAAACCATCAATATTAATTCCATTACCAAATGTAAGTAATGACCATCAATTGTATAATGCAAAGGCATTAGAAAAAATTGATGCTGCTAAAATCATTTTGAATAAAGACTTAACAGGAGAGCTTTTAAATAAACAATTAAAAGAGATAATTGATAATCCTGAGGTTATGAATAAAATGGGAGCAAATGCAAGAAAAAATAATGCTGAAGATGCACAAGAAAAAATATATGCAGAAATTAAAAAATTAGTTAAATAGAATTAAATAGTAGAGAGCTCACCAAGTGAGCTCTCTGCTGTTTAACTAATTTCTTTACTTTGTATATCTGAAATTTTTTTTGTACTTGCAAAAAGTGCATGAAGCTTTTCAAGTATAATTTGAAAAATACTTCTAGAATAAGGAACAAGAGCCAACTCTGGATTGTTCAAAGTCTCATATTTTTCATCTAATTTAATCATCATATTAATATAATAATCATTAAAGAAAGTATAATCTTGGTTAGTACCTAACAAATCTCTATAATGGTATAATTTTTTTCTAAAGTTTTCAATTTCTTGTGAAGAATATACATTATCTAATGATTTATTAAAATATGATGCTAATATAATATTTTGAGTTTCAAAAAACGTATTTTTAATTAGTTTTTTATAGTTGCCAACTTTTGTAGAAGCTTTTACAATAAATGTCTCACTTAAAATATCTTCTTCTAATTTTCCAGATATTAAAGCCATTTTTTCTTCTAGTTTTAAGATTTTATCTAAATTATTTATAATTCTTTTATAATTTTTATGACCACATATAGCAATAAGAGATTTACTAAATTTATTATTGCTATTAATTGTGCTATCAAATAAAACATTTTCTCCTATAAGATAAGACATCTGATTTACTAAATTACAGATAATTGGGTAGCAATTTGGAGTGTTTGTATTAAATTCGATATCATAATATTTAACTGCTTCAGATTCTGCATTTAGAGCTTTTGAAGCCATTAATTGAACAGCAGCTTCATTTAATGCCATGCCAGTGACTTTAAGCCCAGTAAAATCACACAAACCTAATCTGTACAATACATTATTTTTATCCTTTAACTCTTGATACGCATGAATAAATTCATGAACTGCAAAATTTTTCATATCATCAAGCAAAAGACCTTCTTTAAAGTAAATAGAAGAATTTTTATAAAAATAATTTGCTTCTCCCATACTGCTAGGAATATTGGCAATATACATAGGTATATTAGATAATTTTATAAATAATTTATCATAATTAAAACCATAAAAAGGAAAGGCAGAAACTAATTTTTCTGCTACAAACTTAGCAATTAATGTAATACTTAAAGTATTTAAAGGTTCTATAACTGTTATGCCATCCTTTTTTAAGTCTTTTTCTATATTCATATTTTGTTCTCCTTGGTAAAATTTAGATATTTATATTATACAACATAACTTGCAAAATATGGTTACAGGATTATTAAACTTATGTTACAATTTTGTTACTTAAAGTTAAAAAAATGAAAAGAAAAGAAAAATTAGTGTTATAATTAGCAAAAAGTGGTATAATATGTTAGAAAACAAAAAAGATACAAATGTTAAAAAATATTGATAGATTTGTGTTTCAAGAAAGGAATGAGTTATAACATGAAAGATGGAAAAATAGTATTAGTAGGAACAGGATTTGTAGGAATGAGTATGGCATACTCAATGCTTAATAGAGGAGGTATAGGAGAACTTGTATTAGTAGATATTGATAAAGAAAAAACTATAGGAGAAGAAATGGATTTATCTCATGGACTTCCATTTGCACCACAAAAAATGGTTATAAAAGCAGGAGATTATAACGATTGTAAAGACGCCGAAATAGTAGTAATTACAGCAGGTGTAGCACAAAAACCAGGTCAGACTAGATTAGAATTAGCAGAGGTAAACACCAAAATAATTAAAGAAATAACACAAAATATAATGAAAAGTGGATTTAATGGAACAATTATAGTTGCATCAAATCCTGTAGATTTGATGTCATATGTAGTATATAAAGTATCTGGACTTCCAAAAAATAAGGTAATAGGTTCAGGAACTGTACTAGATACAGCAAGACTTCGTTATATGCTTGCTGATTATATGAATGTATCAAGTAAGAATGTGCATGCATATATAATGGGAGAACATGGAGATTCATCATTTGTTCCATGGGACCATTGCTATATAGGCTGTAAAAAATTAATAGATGTAATGAAAGACAATAACCATCCGATAGAAGACTTAGAAAAAATACATCAAAGCGTTGTAAATGCTGCATACGAGATAATAGAAAAGAAAAAAGCAACATATTATGGAATAGGAATGTCTTTAAATAGATTAGTAAGAGCAATCTTAGATGATGAAAACTCTATATTAACAGTATCTACTTATTTAGAAAATGGAGAGTATGGACAAAATGACATATACATTGGAGTACCTGCAATAATAAATAAAAATGGAGTAAGAGAGTTACTAAAATTAGAGTTAAATAGTGAAGAACAAGAAAAATTGAACAATAGTTGTAATCTAATAAAGAAAATGAGAGAAGATTCTATAGAGAATATAATAAAAAATGTATAAAAAGATTGACAAAATTATGTAAAACGAGTATAATGATTATGTTACCAAAGGGAATGCTGTAAAAGGAGGTATTTCTATGAATATAGAGACTTCAACAATTAAGGAAAATCAAAAAAACTATAAAGTTCAGGAAGAAGACTTAAGCATTGATGTAAGCAAAGAGGCTGTAGAAGAAGTGCTTGTTCGGGTTCCAGGAGTGGAAAAAGAAGAAGTAATTTTTCTAATAGCTACTGTAGAAAATTCTAGATTGATTGAAGCAGAAGCTGCTCAAAACCATAAAATGGAAGTAAGTACAGTAGTAAAGGGATTAGTGAATTTGCTTCAGGAGTATGAACCACAAAATTTGATTGAAATTCTTGAACAAATCAAGTATTACGAAATTGAGAGAGTTTTCAATTCAGTAAAAGCAGCAGAAGAGTTACAGGAAGTACTCTAACAAACAAAAAAGGAATAAAAAAAGCTGGTAGATTCAAAATCTATCAGCCTTTTTCAAATGGTATTATCTTATAACAATATTATAAATTTTATTTTTAACATAAATTTCTTTAACAATTGTTTTTCCTTCAAGTAATCCACATATTGTTT
>CAKPFO010000029.1 GCA_934153805.1 uncultured Clostridia bacterium
TATTGTACATTAAGACTACTTGTAAGACTAGAATATACTATCTATATTATTAATTGCATTTACTTTTTCACTTATCGTTTTCTATTTATTTGGAAAAAAATTAAATATTTCCTTGCTATTTTTTGGATAATATTGTATTATAATATAAGTATAATTTGTGAAAAAATAATTAAGAAAAATACGTAGAAAGGGGCAACTATAAATGAAAAAAGTATTGGCAATTTTTGCAGTACTAGCATGTATGTTATCTACATCTATGGTATATGCAACAGATACAGTAAGCAATGAAGCAAATAAAAAAGTACGGAAATGAAGCTGTTAGTCAAATTGTGGATTTTACAAATAAGGAGAAAAAAACAGTAGAAGACTATACAGCAGCATATGGTTCAGAAACATATGGATTAACAGCATATGTATTAAGCAGAGTACAAATATATAGCATTCCATTTTGCTTTTTAGGAATAGCAGTAAGTGCTATATATCAATATGTATTAGGAATAAGAAAACTAGACACAAGAGATAAAGGTTTTGCAATTATGATATCAATAGTAACACTATTTGTTATAGCTCAAGTGTTACCATTAATATTTGCAATCGTAGTAAAAGGTTGGAGGGGTTAACAAATGAAGGTTTTGTTTGCAGTAAATAATGAAAATATTTCAGAATCTGTAATAAAGAAATATCAAAGTATGTATAAGGAAATAATAGTAAGCAAAAATGTATATTACTTTAATGCAATAATAAAAGAATTGCAAAAGGATAAAACTTATGACAGAATAGTAGTAAGTGAAGATTTAGAGCCATTTGCAAATAAAAATTATGATACTATAGATAATTTTATTTTTGAAAAATTAGATAAGATTTCTGATGAGGCAACTACAACAACTGGGGAAGATATACCAATTATATTAATTGCTACAGATAGAAGATCAAAAGATGATGCTATACTAAGCAAAATATTTGGAATTGGTGTATATAGTGCTTTAATAGGACAAGATAGAAGTATTGATGAGGTATGCAAACTTATAAATAAACCAAGAACTAAAAAAGAAGCTAAAATATACTATAAAATTGATACAAATGAAGTTGAATACAAAGCCGAAAGCGAAGATACAGTAGATGAAGTTGAAATACAAAACATATTAACACATTATAAAAGATTAGGAAAGAACGAAGAAAAATATGTAGAGAGTTTTGAGAGTATAGCTGCACAATATACAGATGAACAGTTAAGAGTAATAATAAAATTTTTACCTTTAAGTGTAAAGGCGGTTTTAGAAGAAAGATGTCCTAGATATCAACAGGTAACTATGCTAGGTGGGGAAAAGCCACAACTAAAAAAACAGCAACCATATCAATCAACACAAATAAATCCAAAAACAAAGAAAGCAAGAAGCACAAATGATGCTGTTACAGATGATGGAATTATGATAGAATCAATAAAAACAGCGGATACTAAAAAAATAACAAAACCAGTTATAATACCATCAACAAATGGCAATGTGGTAAAGAAAACAAGAAAAGTAGCACCAGTAGTCCAAGAAAGTGTAAAAGTAGAAGAAACTCACCAAAAGGTACAAGAAGAACCTGTAACACCAGTAAAAAAAGGTAGAGGAAGACCAAAAAAAGCTCAAGAAGTAGAAGAAATAAAAGAACCAGAAAAGAAGAGACGTGGAAGACCAAAGAAAGTTCAAACAGAAGAAAATAACACTCTTCCAGGATTCGAAGAAGATACTCAAGCTGCAATATTGCCAGGCTTCGAAGAAAATAGCAATGATACAATGCTACCAGGCTTTGAAGAAAATAGTGCAAGTAATATTGAAGAAAGTAACAATAGTTCAACATTACCTGGATTTGAAGAAACAAGTAGAAATACAACTCTTCCAGGATTTGAAGATAACTACGAAAATATTACTAGTACAAATGCTAATGAAACAAATCAACAAAATGAATTAGTAAATAATATACAAAGAAATAGCAGTTTAGAAAATTTATTAACATCTGACAAGAAAATTGTTGCTTTTGTTGGAACTACAAAAAATGGAACATCATTCTTAGTAAATAATTTAGCAGACATGTTATCTATGCAAGGAGTAAAAACAGCAATATTAGACTTAACAAAAAATAGAAATGCATATTATATATATACTAAAAATGAAGAAGAACTAAGAAAAACAGCCATTGAAAGCATCGATAAATTAGCACATGGAATTGCAGAAGGAATTAAAGTTAATAAAAATTTAGATGTATATACATGTTTACCAGGAGAAGAAACAAGTGTAGGGCAATATAAAGCTATACTAGAAACTTTAATTCAAAATTATTCATTAGTATTATTAGATTGTGACTTTACTACAGATTGTGGATATTTACAAGAATCTAGTGAAATTTATTTAGTACAAAGTATGGATGTACTTACTATACAACCACTTACAGCGTACTTAAGAGATTTAAAAGCAAAAGAAATATTAGACCAAAATAAATTGAAGATAGTAATTAACAAATATGTAAGAGTTAGAAGTGTTACAGAAAAGACAATTATTGGTGGTATGGCATTTTATAATGATCCATCTATGTCTTTTATGACAGAATTATTTAACAGAGAAACAATAAGATACAATGTAATACCATTTGACGTACAAGCATATTCTAAATATCTAGAAGGATTAATAAATTGCAATATAACAATAAGTGGTTATTCAAAAGACTTTATAAATAGCTTGAAAAAGTTAGCAAATATGGTATATCCATTAATTGCTAACTCACAAAATAAATATAATAATCCAAAATATAATCAATATATGGCAAAAAACAATTTAAACAATATGAATGATACATTAAATAAAATGAGAAATAATTATTAAAAGCCTATAAATGGAGGTGCAGATTTTGATAATAGCAGTTATAATATTGCTAGTCGTAATAATAGTATTATTAATGATATATAATATGACTATTCATAAAAAAATAGATACTTTTAGCAATTTAAATCAAAAAGTTGTTAGTTTAAATGTATTACAAGAATTTATGGATACGATTAGTGAAGAAAAATCAACAGACGAAAAAATAAGAAAAATAAATGAAATATTAATAGAAAAATATGATATAAAATATTCTACTATTGTCATATACAATGGAGCAGAGTATACTATAAAGGCAACAAATGTAGACATACGTCATTGGGACATGCTAAAGAACTTACATTCAGAAGAAATCTTTAAAGATAGCATACAAACTGCAACTCCAAAATACATAACTGTAGATAGAGAAGGGGAAAGACTACCATATCAAAAAAGTGAATTTGGTAGAGCAAAATCTGCTATGTTTTTCCCTCTATATGTTGACAATGTTTATATAGGATATTGGATAATAGAAAGTGGACAACCACATGACTTCGATAAAATTGATACAACAATATTAGAAGTCGTAAAGAATAATATTGTATCAGTTATAAAAACTGTAGAAAATCAAGGTACAATAGAAAATATTGTAAGAGACGACTTATTTACAGGATTAAAATCTGAAGAATATTTATACGGAGAAGGAAAAAGAAGAATTGACCAATATGATATATCTTCAGTATGTATGTTTAAAGTAACAAATGTAACTGATGTAAACGAGACTTTAGGAAGACATACAGGAAATGAAATTATAAAGAAAGTAAGTGAAGTTGTAAAACAAAATATTTCAGATGACTATATATTTGTAAGATATATGGGACCTAAATTTGTAATAGTATTTTCAGGAATAGAAGTAGACGGAATAGAAGAATTTGTGGAAACTTTAAAAGCAAATGTAGAAAAAGTAGAAATAGAACAAAGCGAAGAAGACCTATTTGAAGATGAAGATGCAAAAAAAGTATCACCAAAATTGAACATGGCTATTACAGCATATTACAAAGGTACAGCGCTAGATGGTACAACTAAAAAATTAGAAAAATATCTAGACTTAGCACCACAAGAAGAAAATGATATTAATTATATTTAAAGGAGGAAACTATGGCAATTGATGAAACAATGTGTTTTAAAGTTCCAAAGGAAGAAAACACAGATACAAAAGAAATATTAAAAAATGTATATGAGGCATTAAAAGAAAAAGGATATAATCCTATTAATCAAATAGTAGGATATATATTGTCAGGAGATCCAACATATATAACTAGTCATAATGGTGCTAGAAATCTAATAAGACAAATTGAAAGAGATGAATTATTAGAAAAAATGGTAAAAAAATATATAGGAGTAGACTAAAATGCGAAAACTAGGAATTGATTATGGGGATAGTAGAGTAGGAATTGCAATAACAGATGCATTACAAATAACGGTGCAAGGACTAGAAACAATTCATCATAAAGGTAATGATAAAATAGTATTAAAAAGATTAGAAGAAATATTTAATCAATATGAAATAGATACTATAGTTATAGGAATGCCTATTAATATGAATGGAACAAAAACTGAAAGAGTAGAAGTTACTAAAAAATTCATACATAAACTAAATTGTAAATTTCCTAAAATTCCAGTTGAAGAAATAGATGAAAGACTAACAACAGTTGCAGCACACAAAACTATGAACTTTTTAAATGTAGACAAATATAAAAAGAAAGACATAGTAGACACAATTTCAGCTGTATATATATTAGAAACCTATATGAACAAAATTAAAAATAATTAAAAGTATATGAATATAAAAACAAGAAATAATATAAATGAATGGATAATAATATTGTAGAAATACAGTTATTATATAAAATTACCTTGTAAAAAGGAAATATGAAAGGAGAAAAAAATGAACGAAGATGTAAACAACAATATTCCAGAAGAAGAGGAATTAGACAACATAATAGTATTAAATGACGAAAACGGAGAGGAAGTTCCATTTGAATTTTTAGATTTAATAGAATATGATGATGAAAAATATGTGGTATTATTACCAGTAGAGGAAGAAGAAAGCGAAGATGCTGGAGAAGTAGTAATACTTAAAGTTGAAGATACAGAATCAGAAGACGAAGAATCTTACGTAAGTGTAGATGACGAAGATATATTAAGTGAAGTATTTGATATATTCAAAGAAAAATTTAAAGATGAATTTAATTTTGTTGATGATGAAGACTAGAAAGGTAGGCGGTTGGAAAATATTTTCCAACCGCATTTTGAGTATTAAAAGATACTTGTAATAACTGTTGTAAGTTATTACATAAGAGGAGGAAATAGAATGAAAAATTTAAGTAGTTGGTTAATATGTTTTTTTATGATAATGTATTGGGCTTTTAGAGTGGTAGTTGCAATAACAGGCAGCATGGGAGTAGATTTTGTAGTAAAGCCAATAGATAACAATATTGAGATTATATTATTATTTGTAGTATTAATATGTATTCCATTTATATTTAAAAGAAAGTTAATAGGAGCAATAATATATTTGTTATCATATGGATATTACTTTGGAAGAGGTTTATATACAAATGTTATGCAAATGATAAATGGCGAAACATTATCAATGGATGTATATACAAATATGTTCTTTTCATTAATAGCTGTAGCAATACCAATATTTGCATTATTTGATATATTATTAGATAAAAATAGACAAAAAAATCCAGTAGACAAAAAAACAGATTGGTTTTATAAGAATAAAGATTATGATAGAAAATTAGACGAGAGAGCAGATAAAAACAATTATAGAACATTATAAAAGATGTGAAAGACAAAAAGAGATAAGGAAGAAATATTAAAAAAATTAAATAGAGAAAAAAACGAGAAAATATAGAAAGTGAAGAAAAATGGAAAAACAAAAAATTAATTTAAATGATATTAAAGTAGCAATTTTTGATTTTGATGAGACTTTAGCTATTCATAAAGATAAAAATTTTGTAAAACATCGCGAGGAAAGTGAAGAAAATTTTTTAAAATTTTTTTCGAACGCTTATGCTAATCCAGATTGCTTTTATGATGAAATAGAGCCTTGTACAAAATCGGAAACATTATATAATCTTATTAATAATTTAAGAAATAGAAATATTAAAATATATTGCTTATCAGGAATGAAATTTTCATTTCATTTAAAAGCAAAACAATCTTTTATTAACAAACATTATGGTAAAGATATTGAAGTTATAACAACAACATCACAAGAATTAAAACTAAAAGGTGTAAAAATTCTTCAAAGAGTAAATAAATGCAATTTAGATGAAATTCTATTTGTCGATGACAGACAAGACGTTATTGAACTTTTAAACCAAAATGGAATAAAAGGGATAAATGTAGATGATATTAATTTGTTGGGATGCAGTCTTTAGGAATTCATTTCCATAAATAAAAAAATTGTAGGTGATATTGTGAAACTTAATTATATTGATTTCAATTTATGCAAAGACAAAAGGATGATTAAAAAGATTTATCATGAATCTTTTGATAAAGAAGAAAGGTTCCCTTTTTGGCTATTAAAATTTTGTGCTAAAGAGGATAATATATTATTCAATGTAATTTATGATAATAAAGAACTAATAGGATTTGAATACATTGTTAAATATGATAACATTGCATATTTAATGTATCTTGCAATTAGTAATAATAAAAGAAATTTAGGATATGGTTCTGAAATATTAAAGCAATTAAATAATTCATTTGATAATGTGTTATTAAGCATTGAAAGGGCAAGAACAAAATTTGATATTAAATATAAAAGAAAGCAATTTTATTTAAGAAATGGATTTACAACTACAAATAAATTTTTACTAGATAATAATGTTGAATATGAGGTGTTGTGCAATAATAATGAATTAAATATTAATGATGAATTGTTACAAAAAAGATACACAAAAATGACAAGCTCAAAAATAATAAGATTTATTATTAGCAAAACATTTGACTCTTATAATTGATTTTTAGGTTGCATGATGTGCTTATTGGGAACAAAATATTTACCAAATATGGACAATAATATTTTATTCATTGAAAGTTGTATGAAACCTCACCAAATGAATGCCAAAGAAGATTTCCGCATCTAAAACAATACGGGATATTTGACAAAATAAATGGCGTTGTTATTGGATATAATTATGATTTACAAAAAGATGGAAATACATATCCGCAAATGGAAGACATATTGATGGACTATACTAAAGAGTATAGTTTTCCAATTATTAAAAGTAATGATTTTGGACATAGAATTGTTAATAACATAATTCCAATCGGAGTAAATGTAAAAATAGAAAATGATGAATTAAGAATAGAAGATGAGTTTTTGAAGTAATTTTATATAGAATCCCATGGACTCATAATATGTTAAATTTAGAGAAAATAAAAGAAGAAGGTGAAGAGTAATATGGACATGTATCAAAAAAGAAAAATGAGACAAGAAAAAAAGAAAAATGAAGATAATAATGAAAATCAAAATAAGATAAATCTCTCATGGTACCCAGGTCATATGGCAAAAACAAAAAAACAAATACAAGAAGATTTAAAACTAATAGATGTAGTAGTAGAGGTATTAGATGCAAGAATACCAAAGTCTAGTAGCAATCCAGATATACAAGAATGGATAAAGAATAAGAAAAAAGTGATTGCACTAAATAAATCAGATTTAGCAAGCGAAGAAGAAAATAACAAGTGGATAAATTATTTTAAAAGAAAAGGTATACCTGCAGTTCTAACTGATTCAAATTCCGGAAAAGGCATTAATGAAATAATAAGAGAAATTGAAAAAGTAAATAATGATGATAAAGAAGCCTATGCCAATAAAGGAAGAGTAGGAAAAAGTATAAGAGTAATGGTATTAGGCGTACCAAACGTTGGAAAATCTTCTTTTATAAATAGAATTACTAAAAAGTCATCTGCACAAGTAGGAAATAAACCAGGTGTAACAAGACAAAAACAATGGATACGTGTAAATGAAAAGATAGAATTATTAGATACCCCTGGTGTACTATGGCCAAAATTTGAAAATGAGCAAATAGCATTAGACTTATCATTTACAGGAACAATAAAAGATGATATTTTAGAAAAAACAGAAATAGCTTACTATTTATTAAAATTTTTATTAGAACAAGAAAAGGAAAACTTAGTAAGTCGATATAAATTAGATATGCAAGAAGTAGTAAGCATACTAAGCAATACAGACAATATGGAAAATGAAAATATATTAGAAATAATGCACATGATAGGAAGAAAAAGAGGAGCAATAATATCTGGAGGAAATGTAGACGAAGAAAAAGTTGCAACAATCTTATTAGATGAGTTTAGAAGTGGAAAGCTAGGAAGAATAACAATAGAAAAATGTTAAAATAAGTATTTAGATTTGGAAAGAAATGACTCTTACATATGTAGGAAAGGGAAATATTAATATGGAAGAAATAGAAGGAATAATAGAAAGAGGCAAGCCTATAGAAGAGGTAAATATGATGCCACCGCTTGTGTGGGCATATATAGGAGATAGTATTTATGAAATTTTTATAAGAATGCATTTTGTAAATACAACAAAACTAAATCCACATAAGTTACATATACAAACAATAAATTATGTTAAAGCTAAAGCACAGGCAGAAATCTTAAACAAAATATATGACAAATTAACAGAAAAAGAACAAGAAATAGTAAGAAGAGGAAGAAATGCTGAAAATCATCATTTGCCTAAAAATGCAAACATGAAAGAGTACATGTACGCAACTGCATTTGAGGCATTAATTGGATATTTATATTTGTCAAAACAAGATGAAAGACTAAGAGAAATTTTGAGTATGTGCTTAGAATAAAAATATACTAATATATTTAGAAAAATCAGTTTTAGATAATATACAAAAATGAGTTATAAATTTTTTCGAAAATATTGAAACAAAAATAGTTTTATGTTATTATAAAAAAGAAGTTATTTATACACAAAGGAGGATGTATTATGTCAAAAAGTAATAATAAAATAGATAAAAGCAAGATATTTGTAAGAGTAATGGCTTTTTTCTTAGCGGCTCTTATGGTGCTAAGTGTGGCTGCTACATTAATTTACTGTTTAGTATAAAGGGAAAAACTGCTATAAAATAAATTGTAAGGCTAAGCTTATAACTTAGAAAAGGAATGAAATTAAATATGAAGGATAATTTTTTTACAGCATTTAGCGACTTTTGGAGTTTAAATGTATTAAATTATATAGAAGAATTAAATCAAAACCCAATAAGACTTATCTCATTAATTTTAGATTTAACAATAGTAATATTTTTAGTATATAAATTAATAAAGGCAACAAAAAATTCAAGAGTATGGCAATTAATAAAAGGAATTACATTACTAATTGTACTTACTGTAGTAAGTGGATGGCTTAGATTAGATATATGTCATTATATATTAACATCAGTAATGACATATGGAGTTATAGTAATGATAGTTATATTCCAGCCAGAATTAAGAAGAGGTCTAGAACAATTAGGAACTAATAAGTTTACAAAGTTTTTTGGAATAGATAAAGATATTATTACGAAAACAAAAGAAAATATTTATAGAATAGCAATAGCAGCAAGTGAGCTTTCAAAAACAAAAACAGGAGCATTAATAGTAATAGAAAGAGATATAAAAATAGGAGATATAGCAGAAACAGGAGTAGAAATGGATTCAGAAATTTCTCCACAACTATTAGTAAATATTTTTGTGCCAAATACACCATTACATGATGGAGCTGTTATTATAAGTAATAACAAAATACAAGCAGCAGCATGTATTTTACCACTTTCAAATGATAAGCAAATAGCTAAAGAATTAGGAACAAGACATAGAGCAGCAATAGGAATTTCAAAAGAGACAGATAGCATAGCAGTAGTTGTCTCAGAAGAAACAGGAAAAATATCAATAGCTAAAGACGGAACATTAATTGCCGATGTTTCAGAAGAGACCTTAAGGAAAATATTAATTAAAAATATAGTTACAAATAGAATGGTTGATGAAAAACAAAAAAAGAACGACAGATTAGCAAAAATAAAAAATAAATTTAAAAGTAAAAAGAATAGAAATTAGAAGTTAGAGGTTAGAATATTACAAAAGATTTTCAACATCTAACTTCTAACTGTTAAAAGAGGTTAAATATGAGAAATATAAGATTAACAATAGAATATGACGGAAAAGACTTTAACGGATGGCAAAAACAGCCTAATAAGTTAAACATTCAAGGAGAAATAGAAAGAGCAATAGAAACAATAACAGGAGAAAAAGTAGATTTAATAGCATCAGGAAGAACAGATGCCGGAGTTCATGCGCTAGCACAAGTAGCCAATTTTAAGACTAATAGTAAATTGCCAATAGAAAAATTTGCAATAGCAATAAATTCAAAATTGAAGAAATCTATTAGAATACAAAAAGCGGAAGAAGTAGATGAAAGATTTCATAGTAGGTATAGTTGCAAAAGGAAAACATATAGATATATTATAAATAACGGAGAGCAAGGTTCAGCAATATATAGAAACTTAGAATATTACATACCAACTAAATTAGATGCAAACAAAATGAAAGAAGCAATAAAATATTTTGAAGGAGAGCATGACTTTAAAGGATTTAAGGCAAGCGGAACAAGCAGTAAAAGTAGTGTTAGAGTTATTTACGAAACAAAAATAAAAGTAGAAGGTGAAAGAATAGTAATAGAACTAACAGGAAATGGCTTTTTGTATAATATGGTTAGAATTATAGCCGGAACATTAGTAGACGTAGGATTAGGCAAAATAAATTCAAAAGAAATACCAGACATTATAAATTCAGGAGATAGAACAAGAGCAGGAAAAACATTACCACCATATGCACTATATTTAGTAAGTGTAATATATGAATAAATAGAGAAAAATAAAAAAACAAGGTATCATTATTCGATACCTTGTTCTCGTTTTAATGGTGAATCTGGTAAGTGATTCATGCTTCTACAAACCTGCAATGCCGGTTTGTGAAAAGTAGGACTGTCTTCATGCAGTTTTCGCTGCTTTTCTAACTCCGTAATCATTTCCCGAGCCTTTTTATCCCGATAATTTTCACATTCACGTTTACGAATTTCATGAATACGAGAACTATTAAAAGAAAATGAATCGGGGGAGATGAACTGTAATATACAATACATGACAAAACCTCCTTAAAAAAGACAAAATTTATTGTTATGCGCACATTATAGCATAAGCAATATACAAAATCAAGGATTTTCACAAAACAAAGCACATAAAAAATGTTAAAATCATAATATATATAAGAGATATATAATAAATTAAATTTAAATATTATATAACAAGAGAATATAAACGGAAACATAAAATTATTATGTGTACCTAGGAAAGGAATGATAATAACAATGAATACATTATTACTCTTTTTTGCATTACCAGTTGCTACAATAATTTTAGCAATAGTCTTAGAAAAAATATTAAGATGCCCAATACTTACAGCAGCTACATTTTTTGCCACATACTTAATTGTAGCATTTGCCTTATTTGATGCTAGCTTTTTAGTATACGCAATTGCATACACAATACTTGCGTATATAACAGCAGTAATTGCAGGATTTTTATTTTGTAAGATAAGGAGAGAAGACTGCCATTGCAAGGGAAATCATGAAAATAATATACAAACAGTAAATTTAACAGATAAAGCTGTTACAAGAATTGCAAATGAAGTTACAGAAATTTTAAGTAATGAAAGTGAAGAAAAAGAAAACTGTAATTGTAATAGTTGCAACTGTATGTTAGCAGATACAGCGACAGTAAATGTAAGAAACAATGCTACTGGAGGAAGAACGACCTGGTGCTGTACCAGAAGAAGGTAAAAGGACATTTGGGGACGGGGCACTTTTGTCCTTTACATAATTGAAATGTGTACTGAAAAAATATTTTCTTTATGTAAAGGACAAAAGTGCCCCGTCCCCAAATGTCCTTAAAATCTTTTAATAATAAAATTGAAAAACTAAATACTATATGATATACTTTAGAAAAAAACAAGGAGAACTATTATGCCTGAGGTAAAATGGACGAAAGAACAAGAACAAGCAATTTTTCAAAAAAATTCAAATATATTAGTAGCAGCGGCAGCTGGCAGTGGAAAAACCGCAGTGCTTGTTGAACGTATAATAAACAAAGTAATAAATGAAAAAATAGATATAGACAAAATTTTGGTAGTTACATTTACTAATGCAGCAGCAAGTGAAATGAGACAAAGAATATTAGAAGCAATATATAAAAAAATAGATGAAAATCCAAAAGATATTCATTTACAAAGGCAAATAAACTTATTAAATAAATCAAGTATATGCACAATACACTCATTTTGCTTAGATGTAATAAAAAATTACTTTTATGAGATAGATGTTTCAGCTAATTTTAGAATTGGAGATACTGCAGAAATTGAACTATTAAAAGAAGATGTTTTAGAAGAACTATTTGAAGAAAAATATTTAAATAATGACAAAGAATTTATAAAATTAATTAACAACTTTACAACATATAAAGGTGACGAGCCATTAAAAGAATTAATTTTAAAAATTTATAATTATATACAAAGTGCACCTTTTCCAGATGAATGGATAGAACAAAAAGTTGAAATGTTTAATCTAAAAGAGAATATAGACTTTTCTCAAACTATATGGGGACAAATATTACTAAAGGAATTTTTAAGTCAAGTATTAGAAAGTAAATTAAAGCTCCAAAATGTGCAGAAAAATTTAAATAGATTTTTTGAACTAGAAAAGTTTTCTACAGTCATAGCAAATGACATTGATCAACTAGAAAAATTAGAAAAAAGTATAAAAGCAGATACAAAAGAACTATGGGAGAAAACATACATAAATGCAAATGAGCTTAAATTTGACAAATGGCCAGTAGATAGAAAAGCTACAATAGACTATAAAAATGAAGCAAAAGAAATTAGGGATAAAGTAAAAAAAGAGCTAGATGCAAGTATAAAGAAAATATTTATATATAATTCAAAGGAAGCTACTACAGATATTTTCGATATGTACAAATTATTAGTAAGCTTAAAAGATATAATACTAGAATTTGAACAAAAATTTTCAGATGCAAAAAAACAAAAAAATATAATAGATTTTCATGATATAGAGCATTATGCCTTGAAAATATTAGTAAAAAAAGATGAAAATGGAGAATATAAACCTACTGATGTGGCAAATAAAATAAAAGAGAAATTTAACGAAATAGACATCGATGAATATCAAGATAGTAATTTGGTTCAGGAAAATATTCTAAATAGTATATCAAATAGGAAAAATATATTTATGGTAGGAGATGTAAAGCAGAGTATATATAAGTTTAGGCAAGCAAGACCAGAATTATTTATAGAAAAATATGAGAAATATTTAGATGTTGAGCAAGACAACAGTGATGGAATGAAAATAAAATTATTTAAAAATTTTAGAAGTAGAAAAAATATTCTAGATATAACTAATATAATTTTTGAAAACATAATGAGCAAAGAACTTGGAGATATTAATTATGATGAAAATGAGTATTTAAATTTAGGTGCAAACTATGAAGAACCACCTGAAAACATAAAAGAATATGCAGGTTTGGCAGAGCTACACATAATAGACTTAAGTAACAAAGAAGATGAAGATATCTATATAAATAGTGAAGAAACTGGAGAAGAGCAAGCAGAAGAAAACGAAGAACCAATCGAAAATACATTAATAGAAGCTAAGTTTGTAGCAAATAAAATAAAAGAATTAATAAAAAGCAATTATCAAGTATATGATAGAAAAGCAGGATATAGAAAAATAACATACAAAGACATAGTAATTTTGCTAAGAGCAACATCAAATGTAGCACCAGTATACGAAAAAGAGCTAACTCAATTAGATATACCAGTATTTAGCGATGCTTCAGCAGAATATTTAGACTCTACAGAGATACAAACAATTATGTCTGTATTAAAAATAATAGATAATCCAATGCAGGATATACCATTAGTAACAGTATTAAGGTCAATAATTGGAAGTTTTACAGACAATGACTTAATAGAAATAAGATTAGCGGATAGAAATAGTAATTTTTATACAGCATTAATAAAATCTAGAATATCTGTAAAAGAATCAATAAGAAAAAAAATAGATACATTTTTAGACAATCTAGAAAAATGGAAAAAACAAGAAGAATATATGAGCATAGATGAAATTATTTGGCAAATATATGTAGATACAAACTACTATAATTATGTAGGTTTACTTACAAATGGAAAATTAAGACAAGCTAACTTGAAAATGCTTTTTGAAAAAGCTAAACAATATGAATCAGCAAGTTTTAAGGGATTATATAACTTTATTGGATTTATAGATAAACTAAAAACAAGTAGTAAAGACATGCAAGCGGCTAAGATTATTGGGGAAAATGATGATGTTGTTAGAATAATGAGTATTCATAAAAGTAAAGGTTTGGAGTTTCCAATAGTATTTTTGTGTGGAACAGCAAAAAGATTTAACATGAAAGACTTAAACGAAAATATATTAATGCATCAAGATTTGGGATTTGGACCCAAATATATAGATTATGATAGAAGAATAGAATATAGTACATTAGCTAAAGAGGCAATAAAAATAAGAAATAGGACAGAAACGATATCTGAGGAAATGAGAGTATTGTATGTTGCACTAACAAGAGCAAAAGAAAAATTATATATTACGGGAATATCTAAAGATACACAAAAAGATTTAAAAGAAAAATCTGATCTGTTAAGTATGTATGCCGACAGCGATAAAATAGAAAAAAATATTTTACAAAAGTGTAAATCATATTTAGATTGGATAGAAGTAGTATATTTAAAAAATAAAGAAAAAATGAAATCAATAATAGAATTATATGAGCATAGTGGAAAAGAAATACAAGCAAATGAGGAAATAACTAAAGAAGAAACAAAAAGCTTTGGAAAAGCAGAAGATAAAAATAAATTAAAAGAAATAGAAGAAAAACTTAATTGGAAATATGAATATGAACTAGCGCAAAAAATTCCTACAAAAACATCAGTAAGCAAAATAAAAGAAGAAAAAAATAAAACATTAAAGTTAAAAGAATTTTTGGAGGAAGAAGAAAATATACAAAACATGTCTAAAGGATTAAATGTGCCAAAATTTGCAAAAGAAGATAAAATAACATCTAGCGAAAAAGGTACATTAATACACCTTTGTATAAAAAATCTTGACGAAAATAAAAATTATTCGTTAGAAGATATAAAAGAGTTGATTGAAAAATTAGAACAGAAGGAAATTATTACACAAAAAGAAAAAGAAGCAATTAATATAAATACTTTATTAAGATATACACAGTCAGATTTATACAAAGATTTGAAACAAGCACAGCATATATATAAGGAAGAACCATTTTATATTAATGTACCAGCAAGCCAAATCTATGACAGTGATGTAGCAGAGAAAATTCTAGTTCAAGGTATTATTGACTTATATTATATAGATAAAGAGGGAAAATTAATATTAGTTGATTTTAAAACAGATTATGTAGAAAATAATGATGAAAGAATTTTAGTAGAGAAGTATAAGGAACAATTGAAATTATATAGAGAGGCTTTGGAAAAAGCTTTGAATAGAAGTGTAGACAAAACAATTATTTATTCTTTATATTTGCAAAAAGAAATAATTGTTTAAAATTAATTTTTTTGATATACTAATTGAAAAAACAGTAGGAGGAATAAAAGTGACAAGTAAAACTAAAGAAGATGAAGAGCTAAAGGAAAATTTAAAATATGTAGGATTAGACTTAAAAGAGATACCAGAAAGTCTTTTAAGTAATTCTAAAATAAGTTATAAACCATTAAAAAATTACGATGATACAAATTATAAAGTATATAAATATGTAGATATAAAAGACATAGACATACTAATAACACCACGAGATAGACTAGACGATTTAAATGAAAAATATAAAGAGGCACAGCCAATTTTTGAATATATGGATGCAAATAATGAAGAAAATATAGAAAAATATACAGCATTTTTAAATATGATAAAAAATATAGATACAGAAAAGATAGAAGAAATAGAACGTGAACAAAAAATGCTAAATAAAAAAATTCCATATGAAATAAAATATAAAAATGATTTTAAATGGCAAATATATTATTCAGATGTGGAAGACAAATATTTCATGCTATTTTCAAGTAATGAGAATAATACAGAAACATTATTCTATTTAATAAAGAAAAAAATTCAAGCTAAAAAAGGCAAAAAGAAGGAAATGATTTATGTACCAATAAGTCATGAAGACTATTCAAATAAACTATTAAGAAAATCACAAATAGCAGACTTAGAAAATTATTTATGGTTTTTCACAAAAGATTGGGCCTCTATATATGAGGTACATGACCAAGAAGATAATGTTACATTACAGATAATAGGTGAAACAAATGTATATGAAAAAATAAAGAGTATGTATAAAATATCATTAGAAGATAAAAAACAAGCAGAGGAGCAATTTAAACTTATAAAGGCATTATTTATATTAGGATCTCACAATGAGGGAGAATATGAATTTAAAACAATGATAAATGAAGAAGGAAGCTTGGATTTTTGTTATAACTTAAATAAAATAACATATTCAAATTTATTAGGATTTATAAGACAACAAGTAATGGTAAAAGAACAAAAAATAGATGCCATATATAATCAAATAATTGTCAAAATGGAAAGCTTAGAAATGTTAAAGCAGACCGTAAAAAAACAAAATGAAGAATATTTAATAAAAGAAAGACAGATAGTAAACTTCTTAGAGTGCAAGAAAACTTTTTTTGGTAGAGTAAAATATTTTTTCAAAGGAAAGAAAAGCAAAACAAAAGAGACTTTTCAAGTTCCTAAAGAAGCGGAGCAAAGAGAAGAAATAAACAAGTCAGAAAAAATAGAAACAAAAGAACTTTATACAATAGAAGATTTATTAAAAGTATCTAGCTCAGTTAAAGAAGAAGAAACAAAATTGAAAAATATAGAAATGGATATAAAAGCATTAGAAAACAAAAAAATAAATTTGGAAAGTAAAATAAAAAATGCTACTTTATATATAAATGAAATAGAAAGTCACAAAAAAAGTATATTTGATTTTTGGAAATTTACAAATAAAGATGAGGTATCACTTTTAACTCAGAGCGAAGAAAAGCCAGAAAGTGATAATACTAAACTAAAAAAGGTATTTGATTATGAAGAAGATATAGAAGATTTTGGAAAACTTATCGATGAAAAACAAAAAATGTTACTTTCAAAAAATGAATGTGATGCAATGTTTGCAATCAGAAATGACATTAATACATTTAACATATTAAATAAAACACGAATATTAAAAAGAGATAATGATGCAATACAAAAAAAATTGGACAACCTAAAAAAAGAATATATGAGTGATTATGAAAATATACAATCTAAAGACTTTGATATATTTGGAGGAGTAATAGAAGACAAAACGAAGATAAAAGTTCTAAAAAATAGTAAACATAGAGAAATAGAAAAAGATAAATATAAAATATTAGAAATCAATCCACAAACAACAATAGAAGAGTATAAAGACAATATAGAAAATTATAAAAAACTGTTAGAAGAAGCCTATGGAAAAATAGAAATACCATATGATATATCTTTGTATCAAGCAGGAACAAAAGAATTACAAGAAAATAGTTTTCAAATATTCAATATAAATCCAAAATCAGAATTAGAAAATAAAAATATAAAAGGCGAGAAAATAAAATTATATAAATGTAACTTAAAAGAAAAAATGCCAGCATTATTTTATACTAATATAATGTTTTATGATAATTTGAATAAGACATTACCAAGTGGAATAGACATAGAAACAGAAGCTTTATTAGATTTAAGCAAATTTGAATTAAAATTGATTGCTAGAAAAGATTTTAATATAAATTGCATAGCTGGAGAATTTGAAAATCAAATTAAGCGAATAGAACTATATGAATATGAATTAGAAAGGACGGCAAAATATAATGATAAATAGAGTAATTATAACTGTACTTGATGGATTTGGAGTAGGAGAATCTCCAGATGCAAAAGAATACAAAGATGAAGGAAGCAATACGTTAAAAGGAATATACGATAATGCAAAGCTAGACTTACCAAATATGAAAAAGTTAGGATTATATAATATAGAAGGAATTGGAATAGAAAATAAAGAAGAAAATCCAATAGGAGCATATGGAAAAGCACAAGAAAAATCAGTAGGAAAAAATAGTCCTGTAGGACATTGGGAAATGTCAGGACACATTACTAACCCTGGATTTAAAACATATCCACAAGCATTTCCAAAAGAAATGATAGATGAATTTATAGAAAAGACAGGAGTAAAAGGAATACTATGTAACGAAGTTGGCTCTGGAACAGAAATATTAAAACGTTTTGGCGAAGAACACATGAAAACAGGATATCCAATAATCTACACATCTGCAGATAGTGTATTCCAAATAGCAGCACATGAGGATATAATTCCAATAGAAAAATTATATGAAATATGTAGAATAGCAAGAAAAATGCTAGACAAAAAAGAATACAACGTAGGAACAGTAATAGCAAGACCTTTCGTAGGTACTTGTTCAGAAGACTTTACAAGAACATATAATAGAAAAGACTTTGAATCAAACACATTTGGAAGAACGATGTTAGATGTAATATCAGAAAACGAAAAAGAAGTTATAGCAATAGGAAAAATAGAAGATTTATTTTCAGGACGTGGAATAACAAAAGCAATTCACACAAATGGAAACGCAGATGGAATAGAAAAAACAATAGAAGAAATAAAAAAAGATACAGAAGGATTGATTTTCACAAACTTAGTAGACTTTGACATGTTATATGGACACAGAAATAATATAGAAGGATATGCAAAAGCATTAGAATACTTTGACAGCAAACTTCCTATTATAATAGAAAATATGAAAGACACAGATATACTAATAATAACAGCAGACCACGGAAATGATCCGTCAACACCAAGTACAGACCACTCAAGAGAATATATTCCTATTATAATATATGGAAAACAAATAAAAGAAAATGTAAACGTAGGAACAAGAAAAACTTATGCAGACATAAGTGCAACAGTATTAGATATATTGCAAATGCCAAAACTAGATATTGGTACAAGCTTAAAAAATGAAATCTTATAACGTATAGAATATACTAATTCATAATTGTAAACAACTACTTAATTAATTGCTAAATTGATAAAATTAGGAATTAAAGCAAAAAAACCAACACTTTCATAAAAAAACTGTTGCAATTGCAACTAAAATAATACCTGAAAATAAAAAAATAAAAAAAGTGTAAAAAAGGTGTTGACATTTAAAATAAAAGGTGCTATTATAAGAAAGCTTTGAGAAAAAGCGACAAAAAATGATAAAAAATAGCATCTTTTTTAGTTATTTTTTTATATAAAAAATGAAGAGAAAAAATAATTAAAAAATAACAAAAAAAGTATTGACAAATAATAATCAATTATGCTAGAATAAGAATTGTCCTCAGCAAGAGGAAAACAAAACAATATATAATATTTATATTATATATTAAACTAAAAAGTACATTGAAAAGTAAACAATAAACAAACCTTTGAAGAAACCAAGCGGTAGTAAATAAGTACTACCAAAATT
>CAKPFO010000030.1 GCA_934153805.1 uncultured Clostridia bacterium
AATTTTTTTTTAAATTTTTTTAATCATATATTTTAGTTTTTATTTTTTTATAAATTTAGTTTTTACTATTTTTATATTCAATTTTATTTTTAGTCCTATTATTTTTTAATATGTGTTTTGTCTTTTTGACACTTTAATATGTTTAATTTTTCTCATTTCTATTTTGTTTTCTTTTTTTTATTTTGTTATTTTATATTTTTCTTTTAAATTTATTTTTATTTACTCTTATTGACTTTTAAATTCCTATTTATCAATAAATTTTTTTAGTTTTTAGCTTTATTTTTTCTTTACATGTTTTTTATCAATTATTTTTTATATTTTTTTCTTGCAATCTTGGTTTTTTAATTTTCTATTTTATACTATATGTTTATTTTTTATTTTAGTCTTTTTCACTAAACTCTTTTTTTTTTTACTTGTCATCACTTTGCTTTTAGTTTTTATGTTTACTAGTTTTGTTTTGTTTAATATTTTTTCATTTCCTACAATTCCGTTACTCTTGCCACTTCTATTTTTTCAATTTTATTAGTCTTTTTGTTTAACTTTTATATTATTTTTATACTTCTAAGATTTAACTTTTTTATTTCTTTCATAATATGTTCTATATACCTTTTTCAACATTTTTTATTAAAAAAAAAGCATATTTTTAATTTATGCCACTAATTTGAATTTGCTTTTACCTTTCAATTTATTTTATAATAACATTTTATAAAATATTATTTATTAATTTTTTTTGTTAAAAATTTTCCTGTCTCCACTTTTTTACTCTTTTACTATAGTACTTATTTTTATTTTTCTATATTTTTTTCTTACTTTATTCTTATTTTTTCTATTAATCAATTTTTGTCATTTTGACATTTACTTTTTTATTGTTTTATTTATCTTTTTTTCCTTTTATAGATTTTTACTATTTTATTTTATTATTATTTTTTTTCTTTATTCTTTTTTTTACTTTTTAATTTTTCTTCTTTTATATTTTAATTTTATATTTTTTTGTTTTATTATTTTTAATTTTCTATAAAAAAATTTTTTATCATTTTTTTATTATCACTTTTTGATTTCCATTTTCTTTTTTATTTCATTTTTACCTTTTTAATTTTTCTTAAAAATTTTTTAAGCCTCTGTTTTATTTTTTATTTTTTTATAAATTTAATTTTTACTATTTTTGTATTCGATTTTATTTTTAGTCCTATTATTTTTTGATATTGTTTTGTCTTTTTGACACTTTTACATTGTGTGATTTACTTTATTTTTATTTTGTCTTCTTTTTTATTTTGCCATCTTATACTTTTCTTTTTAATTTATTTTTATTTATTCTTGTCTACTTTTTTAATTTCTATTTATATATAACTTTTTCAAGTTTTTAACTTTATTTTTTTCTTTATATTTTTTTATCACTTATTTTTTATATTTTTTTATTGCAATTTTTGTTTTTCAATTTTCTATTTTAGACTATATCCTTATCTATTATTTTAGTCTTTTTTTTCTACATTCTTTTTATCTTTCATTTATCATAATACTGTTTTTTGTTCTTATGTTTACTGACTTTGTTTTATGCAATGCTTTTTAATATCCTACTATTCCGTTACTTTTGACCACTTTAATTTTTCAATTTTTTTAATCTTTTTATCCATCTTTTACTTTTTTCTTACACTTTTTATATTTAATTCTTTTTATTTCTTATAAAAGTTATTCTATATATCATCTTTTATATTCTCTCTTTCATGTGCATTATATATATTTTTTTTAAAGATATATTTTTAATTCATGTCATTCTTTTAGAGTTACTTTTTCTATTATATCTATTTTATAAAACACTTTTTTAAATATTATTTTTTATTTAAAATCTTTTCTGCCTCACTCTTTTTATTATTTTAATATAGTACTAATTTTTTCTTTTTTATATTTTTTCTCTTTTTATTTTTATTCTTTTGTATTTATTATTTTTTGTCTTTTTGACATGTATTTCTTTTGTTATTTTATTTTTATTTTTTTTTTTATTATTTTTAATATTTTCTTTTTATTATTTTTCTTTTTTTATTTAGTTGTTTTTTTATCTTTTAATTTTTTTCTTTGTACTTTAAATTTATATTTTTTCTTTTATTGTTTTTAATTTTCTATTAAAAAATTTTTTTCTTATTTATTTTCAATTTTATTTTTCTTTCTTCTTTTAAATTTATTTTTTATTCTTCTTTGATTTTTTTATTCTCACTTTTTAATCTTTATTTTCTATCAATTTAATTTTTTATTATCTTAATATTCAATTTCAATTTTATTTTTACTATTTTCTTGATACATATTTTGTCTTTTTGACATTTCTGTGTTGCATAATTTATTTTATTTTTACTTTTTTCTATTTTACTATTTTATACTTTTCCTTTTAATTTATCTTTATTTATTCTTGTCAAATTTTTAATTTCTATTTATATATACTTTTTTTAATTTTTTAACTTTATTTTTTTCTTTATATATTTTTTATCAATTATTCTTTATATTTTTTTCTTGTAATTTTTGTTCTTTAACTTTTATTCTATCTTATATTTCTATTTCTTATTTTAGTCTTTTCTTTTTAGATTCTTTTTATCTTTCAAAGTAATTACATTGTTTTCAGTTCTTATGTTTACTAATTTTATTTTATGCAATATTTTCTAATATCTTACCATTCCGTTACTTTTGACCCTTCTACTTTTTCTATTTTATTAGTCTTTTGGTTCGACTTTTACTTTGTTTTTATACTTTTTATATTTGCTTCTTTCTATTTCTTATCTAAAATATTTTATATATCTTTTTTTATATTTTCTTTTTCATATGCATTAATTATCTTTTCTAAGAAGATAAAATTTTTAATTTATGTTACTTTATTAATAATACTTTTAATAATTTTTTATTTTATAAAACATTTTATAAAATATCTTTTATTTATGCTTTTTTTATCTTAAAAAAATTTTTTTTATTTTTTCTATTTTTTACTATATTTCTAATTTTTCTTTTATCTTATTTTTTTTCATTTAATTTTTATTAATATAGTTTTGTCTTTTTGACATTCATTATTTTATCTATTTTATTTTTATAATTTTAAATATTTTATTTTTATTATTTTAAATCTTTTTGTTGTTAGTTTTTTGTCTTTCATTTTTTATATTTTATATTTTCATTTTACTTTTTTATCCTTCTCAAAAAAATTTTATTAATCTTTTATTATTCAATTTTTTCTTTTTTTATTTATTATATTTTATTCAATACATTACTTAATTATTTTATATTTATTAATTTTTATTATATTTTAGTTAATTTTTTATTTGCTCTATATTTATTTTAGCATTCTTCTATAGCCACTAAAAATATTTCTTCAATATCATTGTATATTTTTTCTGCCATATTTAATGGTAATGATTTTCCTTCTTCTCCTTTACCTATTTCTATAGTATATCCTGGTTTATTATATTCTTGTATAAACCAGTCTTTATAGCCTGCAAAAGAAGAATAAAATGATGGCTCTGTTAATTTATAACCACTCACTTTTTCCATTTTCTTTCCTATTTCATATGCCCTGTCTATTTTTTTATTTAAATAATTCCAGTATATTTCTTCTCCTTGAGAATGCAAAGAAATAGTCATATCAAAATTAAATATTTTAGTAAAATTTATTATATTTTTAGTTTCTATTTCAGATACTGCATTTGGTCCTGGATAATCTCTTGGACCTGGTGAAATTATTCCTTTTTTCTTTTTATTTTTTACTGCTTGTTTCCAACCTGCTGGATAGTTTAAATTAATATCTACACCTCTTATATTTGCTTTCCAACTATCTAAGTTATTTACATATTTTTTCCATACTTCTTTATATCTATCATCATTTAATACCTTTTTATCTTTTAAACATAAATTAACTCCATCTGGATTTACCATTGGTACAATATATATACTAGTTCTATTCCATAAATCATTTATATTTCTTCCTTTATAATTTTCTTTGTTTTTATATAATTTTAAATATCTTTCTATAAACATCATTGTTATTAAACTTGTCATCCACTCGTTTGCATGATGTGATGCATTTATAAATAATTTTTTGTTTCCAGTTCCTAATTTTATATATGCTATTTTTTCTCCTAATGTTGTTTTTCCTACATAATTAATTTTAAATAATTCATATTCATAATTTAAAAACAATAAATCATTTTTTAATATTTCATATGTATAATTTTTATTTGTTTTTATTATATTATTTATTTTTATCCCACCTTTCATTATTTTATTAATCTTTTTATATTTATTATTTTTTTATTACTTATCTTATTACTATTTATTTTTTATTATTTATTTTTTATTATCTATTTTTTATTATTTATTTTTTATTATTTAATTTTATTATTTATTATTTTTTTTTATTATTTTTTTTTTATTATTTTTTTTTTATTATTTTTTTTTGTTATTTTACTTTTTCATTTTTAGAATAATTTTATTTTTTTATAATAATATTATATGGGTGATTCATTTGAATATTAAATTAATAAAAAAATTGCAAATTGCATCTATTATTTTTAGTATTTTATTAGGTACTTTATTACACTTTACTTTTGAACTATCTTCTAATAATCTATTTATTGCTTCTTTTAGCGCTGTTAATGAAAGTGTTTGGGAACATTTAAAATTAGTATTTTTTCCTATGTTAATTTTTAGTATAATTGAGTATTTTTTATTAAAAAATTATAATAATAAAAATAATTATATTTTTTCAAAAACTGTTTCTATTATTTTTGCTATTTTATTTATTAATATATTTTTTTATACTTATACTGGAATTATTGGAAAATGTTATTTTATTTTAGATATTTTATCTTTTTTATTAGCTATTATTTTAGGAGAATTAATTTGTTATAAATTATTAATAAAAAATACTAAAATTAATAATTCTATAAAGTATTTATGTATTTTTTTTATAATTATTTTATTATTATTTTTTTTATTTTTTACTTATTTTCCTCCTAAAATAAATTACTTTAAAGACCCGGTAAATAAATCTTATGGAATTAATTTAAAATAATTTCAAATTTTTTGAATAAAAAAAATCTTTTTACACATAATATTAGCATAAGGTTAATATTAGCCTAACTAAGAGTTATATAAGGTTTTTTATAGAGTTTTATATAATTCGAGCAAAGATGTAATATGGCTTAGGTTAATCTTAGGTCATATTATGTCGGCGATGAAGAATATATTATTTGTTTGTAAGCTATATTTTTACATTATATTTTTTTTAATTATATTTTGTATTTATATATATGGTTAAATTATAAATAATATATTCGAAGTTAAGATTATATTTATATAATACATGGTTGTTAGTAATCCCTTGTGGATGAATATGGCTATTACGTGTGTATTTATAGTCGAGCAACTGATTAATATTTGTGGTTTATTGCTTATTTATGCAGCAATGTATATTAGGTAAAAAAATTATGAATATTAGTTTTAGCTGAAAGTTAATATTAGCTTTATGTGATAAATGCACGTAAGAGACTTTTCTCTTACGTGCATTTAATTAAAATATATTTATATTCTTTTTTTTAATTTTAATAATGCGATAGAAGTATACTTAAGCACTGAATTTATTTTATAATTTATTTCTTCTACTTTATTTTTGTACCTCATTCGTTCTAATAAATATAAATTATCATTAATACGTTTCCAAGCTACAGCAAAACTCTCATTTAAAGAATCATATGCATAGATTTCTATACCGTCATCATTTTCGTATCCCAGTATTCTATCTCTCCTTATAGGAATTACATTCCTCGGCTGCTCTGGCTTTTCTGGACGTATTTGTTTTATTCTTTGTAAAGTATCTTCACAAAAAACGATAGCCTTTTTTTTATAAATACATGCTTTTATAATACTTTCTTTAATATTTTCTTTTCCCGAAACTTCTAAATTTTTTATTATCCACATTTTGCTACCTCCCATATTGCTCTAAAAAATTTTAATTTACTTCTATACATTATTAACAAAAAAATATTATGTATATTTTATCATAATATACATAATATTTCAATACTATATATCTAGGTTCTTAACATATTTAGCATTCTTTTGAATAAACTCTCTACGTGGTTCTATGTCATCACCCATTAATATGTTAAATATTTGGTCTGCTTTTATGGCATCTTCCATTGTTACCTTTACAAGTATTCTATTAGCTGGGTCCATAGTTGTCTCCCATAATTGCTCTGGATTCATTTCTCCTAGACCTTTATATCTTTGTAATGCTAATTGTTCTCTTGCAATTCCTTTTTGTTCTAGTTCTTTATATGCCTTATCTAAGTCTTCATCTGTATAACAATACACATCTTCCATACCTTTTTTAGATAATTTATATAGTGGTGGTTGTGCTAAATATACATTTCCATTTTCTATTAATGGTCTCATATATCTAAAGAAAAATGTTAACAATAATGTTCTAATATGTGCACCATCGACATCGGCATCTGCCATTATTATTACTTTTCCATAACGAATTTTGCTTATATCAAAATCTGCTCCTATACCTGCTCCTACAGCTAATATTACTGGATTTAATTTATCATTTCCATATATTTTATCAGCTCTTGCTTTCTCTACATTAAGCATTTTTCCCCATAAAGGAAGTATTGCTTGAAAACGTCTATCTCTACCTTGTTTTGCACTTCCTCCAGCAGAGTCTCCCTCGACTATATATACCTCACATTCTGCAGGATTTTTACTACTACAATCAGCAAGTTTTCCTGGTAATGTTGTTGTCTCTAAAGCATTTTTTCTTCTTACTAATTCTCTTGCTTTTCTTGCTGCTTCTCTTGCTCTAAATGCACTTATACACTTTTCAAGAATTGCTTTTGCTACTGATGGATTTTCCTCTAAAAATTCACCTAAAGCTTCATTTACCATACTTTGTACGACACCTGTTACATTACTGTTTCCTAATTTCGTTTTAGTTTGTCCCTCAAATTGTGGTTCTCTTACTTTAACAGATACAACTGCTGTTATACCTTCTCTAATGTCTTCTCCTACTAAGTTTGGATCTTTTTCTTTTATTAAGTTGTGGCTTCTTGCATAATCATTAAATGTCTTTGTTAAAGCTCTCTTAAATCCCTCTAAGTGTGTTCCACCTTCTATTGTGTTAATATTATTAACAAATGTGTATATGTTTTCTGAATAGCTTGTTGTATATTGAAAAGCTATTTCTACTGGCACATCTCCTTCTGTTTTTTCTATATATATTGGATCTTGATGTAATTTTTCTTTATTTTTATTTAAATATTCTACAAATGATTTTAATCCACCTTCAAAACAGAATTCTGCTTTTTTTACATTTTCTTCTCTCTTATCTTCAATGCTTATAAATAATCCTTTAGTTAAAAATGCCATTTCTCTAAATCTATTTTCTAATGTCTCATAGTCATATTCTAGAGTTTCAAATATAGTTCCATCTGCTAAAAATCTTACTTTTGTTCCTGTTTTTTCAGAATCCCCTATTCTAGTTAATGGCTCTATTGTTTTTCCTTTTTCAAATTTCATTTCGAATATTCCGCCATCTCTTTGAATAGTTACCTCACACCATGTTGATAAGGCATTTACAACTGACGCACCAACACCATGAAGACCTCCAGATACTTTATATCCACTGTCTCCACCAAACTTTCCTCCAGCATTCAATTTTGTATAAACTGTTTCTGCAGCAGAAATTTTTGTTTTTGGATGTATATCTACTGGAATTCCTCTACCATCATCTTCTACACTTATTACATTTCCTGGTTCTATAGCAACTCTTATATGTGTACAATATCCTGCTAATGCTTCATCTACACAGTTGTCTACTATTTCGTATACTAAATGGTGAAGCCCTCTTGCTGATACGCTTCCTATGTACATACCTGGTCTTTTTCTTACATGCTCTAATCCATCTAATACTTGAATTTGTTCTGCTCCATATTTATGTTCAAATTTTTCCATTTTTTTAACATTCCTTTCTTTGAAGTTATAAAATTTTTTATTTTAATTGCAATATAAAATTTTTTACTTTTTATCCACAAGTTTTTAATGGTTTGTGGATAACTATATTTATATTAACTCTTTTTGAATCCTTTTTGCAAGTGTTGTTGATGAAATATTTGTTATATATCCTTTTAATACTTTTTCTTCTTCAAAAATAATTAATGATTTATTATTATTTTTTGAAATATCTACTATATTATTTTTTATATTCATATTTTTTAATATTTCTTTATTGTTTTTATCTATTTTTTCCAAATTCAATATAGCAATAATATTATCAGATTTAATAATATAATCTTTACCTATATGAGTATACATTAAAATATTTCTCCTTTTTTAACATTATATATTTTATATTTTATATTATCTAATTCTAATTTATCTGTACAAGTTATAATTACTTGAGTATTTTTTATATTTTCTAAAAAGTTTTTTCTTCTTTTTTCATCTAACTCTGACATAAAATCGTCTAATAATAAAATTGGATATTCTCCTATCTCATCATAAATAACTTGTAATTCAGATATTTTTAAAGATAATATTACTGTTCTATTTTGTCCTTGAGAACCATATACATTAACTAATTCATCGTTAATATATATCATAAAATCATCTCTATGTATCCCTTTAGTTGTAAACCCTTTTATTATATCTAATTTTTTACGCTCTTTTAATATATTTAAATAATTTTCTTTATTACTGCAATCTGAAATATATTCTATTTTTATTTCTTCTTTTTCATCTGTTATTTTTTTATGAATATTATTTATTTTATTTTTTATTTTTTCTATAAATTCATTTCTATATTCGTATATTTTTACTCCATACTCTGCTAGTTTTTCATCCCAAATTTCTAACATTTCTTCTGGTTTATTTTCTATTTTTATTTGTTTTAAATAATTATTTCTTTGTTCTATAGTTTTATTATACATATTTAATATATGTATATAATTAGGTCTTAATTGACCTATCATTATATCTAAAAAACGCCTTCTTTTTTGTGGTCCATCTTTTAAAATATTTATATCATCTGGTGTAAAAATAACTGTATTTATTTTTCCTAATAACTCGCTTAATTTTTTTATTTTTACCCCATTTATAAATATCTCTTTTTTATTAGAAATATTTATTCTTATATTTCCTTGCCTATCACTTTTTTCATATTCTATATATATTGATGAAAAATCTTTATTAAATTTAATTAATTCATTTTCTTTGTTAGTTCTAAAAGATTTTCCTATAGAACTAATAAATATTGATTCAATTATATTTGTTTTTCCTTGAGCATTATCTCCATAAAATATGTTTATATTTGGTTCTAGCTCTATTTCTTGTTCATCATAATTTCTAAAATTGTTTAATTTAATTTTATTTATATACATATTGAGGTTAAAAATTGGAGGTTAGATTTTAGAATATTTTTTTAAATTTCGTATTAGTTATACACAGTTTATTAATACATTGTGGATAACTTTTTCTATTCTTTATCTTCTATTTTCTAACTTCTAACTTCTATTTTCCAACCTCCCTTCTAATCTTTAAGTCTTATAGGTAATATCATGTATCTATAATCACCATCATCTACTGGTCTTATTATACATGGTGAAATGCTTGTACCAAAATCTACAAAAATTTCTTCATCATCTATTGCTCGAAGAGCATCTAAGAAATATTTTGGATTAAACCCAGCTTCTAAGTTTTGTCCTTCTGTAGAAACATACATTTCTTCTTTAGCATCTCCTGTTTGGTTAGTACAAGATATTGTAACTTTTCCTATATCTATAGATACTTTTACTGGATATTTCTTTTCTTTTTCTATACTAGATGCTGATATTAAACTAATTCTTTCAAAACAATTTTGTAAGTTATTTCTATTTACTCTTATTCTAGTTTCCCAATTTTCTGGTATAACACTTGAATAATTTAAAAATTCACCATCTAATAATCTTGTTACTAATTTACAATTTTCCATTTCAAATAATGCTTGGTTTTTAGCAACTCCTATTTTTATTGTATCAAATGAATCTAATATTATTTTATTAACTTCATTTAATGTTCTTCCTGGAATAACAGCTGTAAAATCATTACTATTATTTTGTAAGAATTTACTTTTCCATGCTAATCTAAAACCATCTACAGCAACAACATTTAATTTATTGTTTTTAATTTCAAATAAACATCCTGTAAAAATTGGTCTATTTTCTTCATTACTTACAGCAAATATTGTTTTTCTTATCATATCTTTTAATGTGTTTTGTTCTATTTCTATAGAATTTTCTACATTTATTTGTGGAAGTTCTGGAAATTCATCTGGATTCATTGTTGCTAATTTATATAAAGAACCTTCACATTCTATAACTAATAGATTTTGTTCATTTAAAGAAATATTAATTTCTGTATCTGGTAATTTTCTTATAATTTCACTAAACATTATTGCATTTACTACTGTTGCTCCTTGTTCTTTAATGTCTGCATCTATTATATATTCTATTCCTATTTCTAAATCATAGGTTGTTAATTTTACTTCTTTGTCATTTGTTTGAATAAGTATACCTTCTAATATAGGCATTGTTGTTTTAGAAGCTACCGCTTTTGTTACGGAATTAATAGCTTTAAGGATTTTTTCCTTTTCACAAACGATTTTCATTTTGAATCAAACTCCTTTATATATATTTAATAATTATAGTAGTAGTAGTAATAGGTGTTGTGGATTGTGTGGATAACTATGTGAATAGTTTATTTCCCCATGTTTTTTCATGTTGATAAGTAAGTGGATAATTTGCCAAGTTATTAACACTATAAAATTTAATTTGTTGATAAGTGACTTATAAACATGTTATATACACAAAATTCACAATACCCTGTGGATATCTAATGAGGCTATTCCGTAAGAAGAAATTGCTATCATTTTTCCAAACAGTCATTTTTCCAAACAATATTTTTAAAAAACTTAAATATTTGTTTATTTTAAAACTATTGATTCGATAATAGAATGTTTTTCACACTATCCACAATCATCTTTGTATTTTTATTTTCTTTTATTTCTTTTTCTATTTTATTGCAAGCATGCAGCACAGTTGTATGATCTCTATTTCCAAAATCCTTTCCTATTTGTGGTAAAGAAAGTTGAGGAACGCATCTACATAGATACATTGCAATTTGTCTTGGAAATACAATATCGTTAGATCTTTTTATACCTACCAAATCTCTAGCATCTATATTAAAGTATTTAGCAACTGTCTCTTGAATAAAAGCAGATGAAATAACTTTATCTTTTGAAGACACTATTTCATTTATTGCCCATTCTGACATTTCCATAGTAATAGGACTATTTATTAAAGAAGATCTTGCTATTAATTTGTTTAATGCTCCTTCTAATTCTCTAATGTTAGTATCAATCCTATTTGCAATATTAGATAATATCATATCGTCTATAACAATATTGTCTAATTGAGCTTTCTTTCTTAAAATTGCTAGACGTGTTTCATAATCTGCATTTGAAATATCGGCAATTAAACCCCATTCAAATCTAGATTTTAACCTATCTTCTAATAAGTTAATATCTTTTGGAGGTCTATCACTAGAAAGAATAATTTGTTTACCACTTTCATGCAAAGTATTGAAAGTATGGAAAAATTCTTCCTGGATTCTCTCTTTTCCAGCAATAAATTGAATATCATCAATTAATAGAACATCTATATTTCTATATTTGTTCCTAAATTGTTCCATTGTATTATCTTTAATACCATTAATTAATTGGTTAGTAAATTTTTCAGAAGTAACATATAAAATATTAACATTTTTATTGTTTCTTAAAATTTCATTACCAATTGCATGCATCAAGTGGGTCTTTCCAAGACCAACTCCACCATATATAAAAAGTGGATTATAAGAGGTCGCTGGAGCTTCTGCAACAGCTAAAGCAGCTGCATGAGCAAAACGGTTATTATTTCCAACAACGAAAGAATCAAATGTATACTTAGGATTTAATGTTTCGTTAAAATAACTACCGTTTAAATTTGAATTTGGTTTTTGAGTGATAGGATTATTAGCATCTTCATTAGAAATAATCGTAACACTACATTCTTTGTTTGTTAGAAACTTAAAAGTATTTACTAATAATTCATGGTATTTAGAATCCAAGTAATCTTTTTTAAAAGAAGTTGGTGTTCTAAGAACTACATTTCCCGAATTAATACTTTCTATTTCTAAATCTTTAATCCAAGTATCAAAAGAAATACTAGTAGTTTCTTCTTTTAATAACTCTTTAGCTTTTGTAAGAAGTTCATCTAATTCTTGTTGCATTTAGTTCAATCCTTCCAAAAAAAATATATTAGGAAAATAAAGTTATCCACAAAATTATCCACACCTGTGAATAATTACGCAAAAAGCAACTTTAAGATTTAAATCATTAAAAAACTTCTTTTTTCCCTATGTTCTATTATAATATAAAAATAAATTAAAATAGTCAAGAAAAAAGAAAAAAATAATTAAATTTAAAGCAAACTATTGACATAAATTTCTTTATAATATATAATAAGTAAGCTTATTAATTGAGAATAATCCGTTTACGGTGTAAATAAATACAGGAGGTGCGAATAAAATGAAAAGAACTTTTCAACCAAAAAAAAGACAAGAACAAAAAGAACATGGTTTTATGAAAAGAATGAAAACTAGATCAGGAAGAAATTTATTAAAAGCAAGACGTGCAAAAGGAAGAAAAAAAATAAGTGCGTAAAACTAGAGGCCACGTATATTTAATTATGTGGTCTTTTTTGTAAATTACTTAATATTGTATGAGTAAAATTTATCCTTTTGCTTTAGGAGGAAATTTAAAGTGAGGAAAATAAAGACATTAAAAAAGAATTATGAATTTAAAAATGTTTTAAATAAGGGTAAATTTTATAAAGGAAAGTATGTAACTATATATATATCAAAAAATAATGAAGATTTAAACAAAATAGGAATAGCAGTAAATAAAAGAATAGCTAAAGCTAATAAAAGAAATAGGCTAAAAAGATTAATAAGGGAAAGCTATAGATTGCAAAAAGAAAATTTGAAAAAAGGGTATAATATAGTATTTATATGGAATAAGCAAGCAAATGTATTAAATAATAATTATAAAAATGTTAGTCAAGATATAATAGAATTATTTAATAGAGCAGGAATGTATAGATGAAAAGATTGTTTATTGAAATAATAAAAATATATAAAAAGACAATTTCTCCAATATTAAGTTATTTTGGAATAAAATGTAAATATTATCCAACTTGTTCAGAATACACAATGCAAGCAATACAAAAGTATGGAATAATAAGAGGATGTTTTTTAGGAATTAAACGTATTTTAAAGTGCAATCCATTTAGTAAAGGTGGATATGACCCTTTAAAATAAAATGAAAGGAAACAATAGAGTATGGGAGCTATATCAAGCTTATTTGGTTATATATTAAATGCATTATATAATCTTTTTAACAATTATGGTATTGCTATTATTATATTTTCAATATTATTAAGAATAATACTAATACCAATTACTATAAAACAACAAAAAACAATGAAAAAAACTACAAAAATGCAACAAGAAATGAACAGCATAAGGGAAAAATATAAAAACGATCCTGAAAAATTAAATCAAGAAACGATAGAATTATATAAAAGAGAAAATATGAGTCCATTTAGTGGATGCTTAAGTGCAATTTTACAATTAGTTATAATTCTTGCAGTTTTCTGGCTTGTAAGTCAACCTCTTACATATATGAAAAAAGTACAAAATTCAGAATTGTTTAATGAATATAAACAAAAAATAGAAGAACAAACTGATACAAAGTCAACATATAAAGAAATAGCAATTATTGATAAGGTAGAATCAGATTACCAAGAAATATTAAATAATTTAAATGACGAAAACGTTGAAAATAGAGAAGAATTGGAAAATAGAAAGAATCAATTAGAAGAATTAAGAATTAATATGGAATTCTTAGGACTAGATTTAAGTAAAGTTCCAACACAAAGCTTAAATGATTGGAAAGTATATGTAATACCTGTATTATATGTTATAACATCATTTATATCTATAAGATTAACAACTAAGACACAAAATAGTAAAAATGACAATGAAGTAAAATCTGCAGAAGCAGAAAGCATGGAACAAATGAACAAATCAATGTCATATATGATGCCAATAATGTCTATATCAATTGCTGCAATAGCTCCTTTAGGACTTGCATTATATTGGTTAGTAAGTAACATCTTAATGATTTTTGAAAGACTTATAATAAATAAATTTATGAACTCTAAGGAGGGACAAGAAGATGCCTAACAGTATTATTTCAGAAGGAAAAACAACAACAGAAGCAATAGAAAATGGTTTAAAACAATTAAATGTTTCTAAAGATAAAGTAGAAATTAAAGTGTTAGAAAATGAAGAAAAAAGAAGTTTTTTTAGTATATTAGCACCTAGAGTAGTAAAAGTAGAATTAACAGTAAAAGAAAACAAAAATGTAAAAGAAACAACAAATTACCAAGAAAAAGCAAAAAACAAAGAGTACAATAAAAATATAGATGAAATTGAAAGTGCCAAAAAAGAGATAGAAGAATTTTTAAGAAAGTTTATAAGCAATGTAGATGAAAGCTTAGAATATGAAGTAAAAATAGAAGACAGCACAATAAAAATAAATATAGACGGAAATGCATCAGGATTACTTATAGGATATAGAGGAGAAACGTTAAATTCTTTACAAGTAATATTATCTTCAATAGCCAATAAAAGTACTAAGGAAAGAATCCAAGTTATCTTAAATATAGCAAATTATAAAGAAAAAAGAGAAAAAATACTTGAAGAATTAGCTGAAAAAGTTTCAAAAACTGTGATGAAAACAGGGAAAAATATTACATTAGAGCCAATGAATGCATATGAAAGAAAAATTATACATAGCAAATTGCAAAATAATGCAAGAATAGAGACATATAGTATTGGCGAAGGTGAAAATAGAAGAATAGTAATTGCAAAGAAATAATTTAATATAATAAAATCAGAAGTCAAAGTGAAGATTTTAATTTAAGTATATTTTTATATATTTATATTAATCTAGTACTTTGACTTTTATAGTAGAATAAATATAAAAATATATGAAAGGGAAAATATAATAATGGAAACAGAAAAATTGAGCAAAAGTGCAAAATCATTAATGGCATGCGAAATAATAAATTCAATAATAGACTTATTTTTAAGTACTTTTTTAGTAGCTTATTTATTAAATATAACAAATGAAAATATAGGTTATGTAGCGGTTTATTATATAATAGATTATGCGATTACAGCGATTAGTATGTACATATTAGGATTCTTTTTAAAAAAATATAACATAGCTAATATATATAGGATTGGTATATTTTTAAAATGCATATTTGTAATTATAATTGTTTTTTTAAAACAAAATATTCAAAACTATATAGTTTTTATAGCTTTTATATTAGGAGTTTCAGAAACTACATATTGGGGGCCATGTGACAACTTAGTTGGGTATGTAACAAATAATAAAAATAGAATTAAATATACTGCCAATAAAAAAATAATAAGAAGCATTGTGAAAATAGTAATGCCATTAATATTGGGAACATCAATAGAATTACTTTCTTTTTACAAAGTATCTGGATATATAATGATTTTGGCTATTATACAAGTACTAATATCGTTACGAATAAAAGTAGAAAATGAAAACAAAGAAAAATTTAATTTAACAGGTTTCTTGAAAGAAATAAAAAATAATCAAAAAAATAAAAGATTAAAGGTTATATATAAAGCATCTATTCTTTATGGAGTATTATTAAATATTATTCCTACGTTGATAACAATAATTATAATAATGACATTTAAGACTAATTTTCAATTAGGAGTTTTAAATACAATATTTTCAATATGTTCTATGTTATCACTATACATATTTAAAAAATTTTACAAAAAAAGGAACATAAAAAATATATTAATATTATGCGGGCTGTTATCAGTAATAAGTGTAATAAGCTTATTAATAAATATAGGAAAATTGGAATTGATTTTATATAATTTTGTAAGTAGTATTTTTATAATTATCTTAGAAGTTATATTTAACATAGAAAGATTTAATAATTTTGATAATGGAATTCAGGAAAAATATATAATAGAAAATCAAATTTTTATAAATATTATCATGCAGATAGGAAGAATAATAGGATATATTTTATTACTTATAGCTAGTATATTGAATAATATAATATATTTTAAATGTATATTATTATTAGCTACAATATGTATACCTATTTATAGTTTTTATATGTATCAATTGCAAGAAAAGTAATGTAAAAAAGGAGAAAAAAATGGAAACAATAGCTGCAATATCGACTGCCGTAGGAAATGGTGGAATAGGAATAATAAGAATGAGTGGTAATAATTGTTTTGAAATATTAAAAAAAATATTTATTACAAAAAATCAGAAAGAGTTAGATGTTAATAATATAAAAGGGTACACCATGCAATATGGATATATTATAGACAATACAAATGGTGAAAAAATAGATGAAGTATTAGTATCTTTTTTTAAAAATCCTAAAAGTTATACAAAAGAAAATATGTGCGAAATCAATTCACATGGAGGAATGATAGTAGAAAGAAGAATACTAGAAGAATGCTTGAAAAATGGAGCAATTCTTGCTGAACCAGGAGAATTTACTAAAAGGGCTTTTTTGAATGGAAGAATAGATTTGTCACAGGCAGAATCAATAATAGATATAATAAATAGTAAATCGGAAAAAGAAGCAAAAGCTTCAATAAACCAATTACAAGGATTTTTATCTAAAGATATATCAAAGATAAGACACGAGTTATTAGATGTAATGGCTGATATAGAAGCTCAAATAGACTATCCTGAATATGACATAGAAGACACAACAAATGAGAAAGTATTAGGTGTTTTTGCAAATGTAAAGAGTGAGTTGTTGAAATTGAAAGATAGCTTTAATACGGGGAAAATCTTAAAAGAAGGAATAAAAACAGCAATTATTGGTAGGCCAAATGCAGGGAAATCATCTCTTTTAAATACAATAATAAATGAAGAAAGAGCTATTGTAAGCGATATAGAAGGAACTACAAGAGATACAATAGAAGAAATGATAACAATAAGAGGAATTCCTTTAAAAATAGTAGATACAGCAGGAATAAGAAAAACTAAAGATAAGATAGAAGAGATAGGCGTGGAAAAAGCTATAAAAGTGGCTAAAGATGCAGATTTGATACTTGCTATATTCGATAACACTAAAGACTTGAGTGAAGAAGACTTAAAAATAATAGGTTTATTAAAAGACAAAAAGGCAATTATTTTATTAAATAAAATAGATGTGATAGATAAAAATTTAGAAAATGTAGAAGAACTAAAAAATACAGGTAAAAAAATAATAAAGATATCTGCTAAAAATAGAAATGGAATAGATGAACTATATGAAGAAATTGAAAGAATGTTTAACATTAAGGAATTAGATTTAGATAGTGGAAATGTTATAACAAATATAAGACATAAAAATCAAATTGTAAAAGCAATGGAAAATTTAGAAAATGCGATTAATTCTATACAGTTAAATTTACCAATAGATATAATATCTATAAATATAAGACAAATTTTAGATGACTTAGGAAAAATAACAGGAGAAAATGTAACAGAGGATATAATAAATGAAATATTTTCTAAATTTTGTTTAGGAAAATAAAACTGGTTTAGAAAAAATATAAAAAAACAAGCCAAAACACACGAGAATAAAAAATAAGACATTTTAACCATACAAATATGTAATTTTACAAATGCAATATAAAAATGTTTTATTTTTGATTCTGAAAAGAATTTTTTTAAACTGATACTTAAAGATTAAAGCAAAAAATATAAAAGAATGTGTATGAAATATAAATTTTACATATAGGTAAAAAATAAGAAAAATATGAAAAAATAGTTCCGTGAAACATTGCAAAATTTCTGTGAAACATTTTTTTAAAAGTGTATTCGACAAAAATCGACACATAAAAATGAAATGCTTATTTATAAACAAAAAATAATGTCGAGTTGTCAAAAAGGTTTAGCGAACACTGCCATTTTGTTTCACAAATAACGAACAAATTTTGTGATAAAAACAGAAAAACATATAGGTAAAATTTAGAAAGTGATTTGAATTATAGAAAGGAATGTGATAAAAAATGAAATACAATGCTGGAAAATATGATATAGCAGTTATAGGTGCAGGACATGCTGGCTGTGAAGCAGCACTTGCAGCAGCAAGAATGGGAATGAAGACTTTGTTGTTTTCAATATCTTTGGAAGCTGTTGCAAATATGCCATGTAATCCACATATAGGTGGAAGTTCTAAAGGACACTTAGTAAGAGAAATAGATTGTCTAGGGGGTGAAATGGGGAAGAACATAGACAAAACTTTCACACAATTGCGTATGTTAAATACCTCTAAAGGGCCTGCTGTATACTCTTTAAGAGCACAAGCTGACAGAAAACAATATCAAGCAGAGATGAAACATACTTTAGAAAAACAGAAAAATTTATATTTAAAACAAGCTGAAATAGTCGATATAACAATAGAAAATGGGAAGGTGAAAAGTTTAGAAACAAATATTGGAGCAATATATGATGTAGATAGTATAATTGTTGCAACAGGAACGTATTTAAAAGGAAAAATTTTCATAGGAGAAACTTCTTTTGAAAGTGGTCCTGATGGCGTATTTCCATCTAATAGATTATCTGATGCTTTAAAGAAAAATGGAGTAGAATTAGTAAGATTTAAAACAGGTACACCTGCCAGAATTAATAAGAATAGTATCGATTTTTCTAAAATGGAAATACAAGAAGGAGATAAAAAGCCAGAAGCATTTTCTTTTGATGATAAAATTGACGAAAATATAGAACAATTACCATGCTATCTAACATATACAAATGAAAAAACACATGAAATAATAAGAAAAAACTTACATAGATCACCTTTATATGGAGGAGAAATAGTAGGAACAGGGCCAAGATATTGCCCATCTATAGAAGATAAGGTAGTAAGATTTGCAGATAAAGAAAGACATCAAATATTTGTTGAACCAATAGGAAGAAATACAGACGAAATGTATATACAAGGGATGAGTTCTTCTCTTCCAGAAGATGTTCAAATAGCAATGTATAGAACTATACCAGGACTAGAAAATGCAGAGTTTACAAGGCCAGCATATGCTATAGAATATGATTGTATTATACCTTCAAATTTAAAACTTTCATTAGAATATAAGGGAATAGAAGGATTATTTTTTGCAGGTCAAACTAATGGGACATCTGGTTATGAAGAAGCAGCTTGTCAAGGATTAATTGCAGGAATAAATGCTAGTTTAAAATTAAAGGGAAAAGAGCCAGTAATACTTGATAGATCACAGGCATATATAGGAGTTTTAATTGATGATATTGTAACAAAAGGAACTAA
>CAKPFO010000031.1 GCA_934153805.1 uncultured Clostridia bacterium
CAGTATGTCCGTTTTCTGCCGCATGCTTTATAGCATAGTTGTCATTTGCTGTTAGATCTGCTCCGGCATCTATTAACAACTTTACTACTTCAGTATGTCCGTTTTCTGCCGCATGCTTTATAGCATAGTTGTCATTTGCTGTTAGATCTGCTCCGGCATCTATTAACAACTTTACTACTTCAGTATGTCCGTTTTCTGCCGCATGCTTTATAGCATAGTTGTCATTTGCTGTTAGATCTGCTCCGGCATCTATTAACTGCTTTACTATTTCAGCATAACCTTCTTTTGCTGCAACTTTTATAGCATAGTTATCATCTTCTGTTACATCTGTTATCTGGATTAATAAACTAACTAATTTAGTATTATTATTTTCTACTGCCCAGTTGAAAACTTTTTCTTTATTTAGTTCAACATTTTTATCTACTGCAATAATTTCTTTCAATAAGTCATAGTGTTCGTCCAATGACAATTTAAATGATACCTCTACTAAATCTTTCCGTTCTTCCATGTTTTTTTCTCCTTTCCTATTCGGTATTTACCTAATTAAAAAAATAAGCAACATTTTTATGTTACTTATTATATATTCTTTTATTTTAAGTGTCAAGCCGAATTTCCTTTTTTTATCAGGGTCATTTCATAAAACATTACAGAATTGTAATATTGATGAAATTTCCCTGCCTTTTTATTATAAGGATTAATAGCTTTTTTTATATTTTAGAAAAGGGTAATTTCAAATCGAAATTACCCTTTTACTTTATTACATTCTTTAAAATTTTGCTCCTGCATCAAATAATATATTCACTATTTTGTTATAACCTTCTTTTGCTGCCCATCTTATAGCCTCGTTGTCATTTGCTGTTACATCTGCTCCTTCCTCTATTAACAACTTAACTACTTCAGTATGTCCACCTCCTGCCGCATTCCTTATAGCATAGTTGTCACCTGCTGTTACATCTGCTCCGGCATCTATTAACAACTTAACTACTTCAGTATGTCCGTTTTCTGCCGCATGCTTTATAGCATAGTTGTCATTTGCTGTTACATCTGCTCCGGCATCTATTAACAACTTAACTACTTCAGTATGTCCACCTCCTGCCGCATTCCTTATAGCATAGTTGTCATTTGCTGTTACATCTGCTCCTTTCTCTATTAACAACTTAACTACTTCAGTATGTCCCTTTTCTGTCGCACGCTTTATAGCATCGTTTTCCCATGCTGTTACATCCGCTCCGATTTCTATTAACATCTTAACTATTTCAGTATGTCCGTTTTCTGCCGCATTCCTTATAGCATAGTTGGCCTGTGCTGTTACATCTGCTCCTTCCTCTATTAACAACTTAACTACTTCAGTATGTCCGCTTTCTGCCGCATGCCTTATAGCATAGTTGTCCTGTGCTGTTACATCTGCTCCGGCTTCTATTAACTGCTTTACCATTTCAGTATAACCGTATCTTGTGGCATATCTTATAGCATAATTATTATCTGCTGTTACATCTGCCCCGGATTGAATTAGCCGACTAGCTAATTCAACATTATTATTTTTTAGAGTCCACTTAAACGCTTCAGTTTCATTTAATTTACAATTTTTATCTATATTGTAAATTTCTTTCAATAAGTCATAGTGTTCCTCCAATGACAATTTAAATGATACCTCTACTAAATTTTTCCGTTCTTCCATGTTTTTTTCTCCTTTCTTATTCGGTATTTACCTAATTAAAAAAATAAGCAACATTTTTATGTTACTTATTATATATTCTTTTATTTTAAGTGTCAAGTTAAAATTCCATCTTATCTTCTAGCCATGCTGGGATTTCATCTATTTTTAGTCTTATTTGTTCCATTGTATCTCTGTCTCTTATTGTTACTGTATCGTCTTCTAGAGTATCAAAATCTACTGTTACACAATATGGTGTTCCTATTTCATCTTCTCTTCTATAACGTTTTCCTATTGAACCTGCTTCATCATAGTCACACATAAACTTTTTAGACAATTTTGTATATACTTCATCTGCTTTTTCACTTAATTTTTTAGAAAGTGGAAGCACAGCTACTTTGTATGGAGCAAGTGCTGGGTGTAAATGTAAAACACATCTTGTGTCTCCTTCTGCTATTTCTTGTTCTTCGTATGCGTTACACATCATTGCTAAGAATATTCTATCTACACCAACTGCTGGTTCTACACAATATGGTACATATTTTTCGTTTGTTTCTGGGTCTAAATATGTTAAGTCTTGCTTTGATGCTTCCATATGTCTTGATAGGTCATAGTCTGTTCTGTCTGCTATTCCCCATAATTCTCCCCATCCAAATGGGAATAAAAATTCTATATCTGTTGTTCCTTTGCTATAGAATGATAATTCTTCTTTTGAATGTTCTCTTAATCTTAAATTTTCTTCTTTTATTCCTAAATTTAATAGCCAATCTTTGCAGAATTTTTTCCAATATTCATACCATTCTAAATCTGTTCCTGGTTTGCAGAAAAACTCTAATTCCATTTGTTCAAACTCTCTTGTTCTAAAGATAAAGTTTCCTGGAGTTATCTCGTTTCTAAAAGAACGTCCCATTTGGCCTATTCCCATTGGCATTTTTCTTCTTGTTGTACGAAGCACATTTTTAAAATCTACAAACATTCCTTGAGCTGTTTCTGGTCTTAAATATACCTCAGATTTTGCATCTTCTGTAACACCCATATATGTTTTAAACATTAAATTGAATTTTCTTATTTCTGTAAAATCTTGTTTTCCACAGTTTGGACATGTTATATTATTTTCCTTTATATAATCAACTAATTGTTCATTTGTCCATCCATCTAGACCAGTTATATCTTTTCCTTGTTTAAATCCCCATTCTTCTATTAATTTGTCTGCTCTATGTCTTGTTTTGCAAGCTTTACAGTCTATTAATGGGTCTGAAAATCCTCCTACGTGTCCTGTTGTTACCCATACTTGTGGGTTCATCATTATTGCTGCATCAATTCCTACATTGTGTCTATTTTCTGTTATAAATTTTTTCCACCATGCATCTTTAATGTTTTTCTTAAGTTCTGAACCTAAAGGGCCATAGTCCCATGAATTTGCAAGTCCTCCATAAATTTCTGAACCTGGATATACAAATCCTCTGTTCTTACATAATGCTACTAATTTTTCCATTGTTAGTTCACTCATTTTATCTTCATTCCTTTCTATTTTATGAGTTTTTAATACTTAAGTGCTTTTAGCACTTTTTAGGTTGTGCACAAATGGTAATTTTTTCATTAAAAAAATCGCCTCTAGCGCACAAACGCTAGGGACGAAATTTTATTCCGCGGTTCCACCCTAATTGGTATAATATTGTATACCCTCTTTATTTTAGTATGCTCTAAAGTTCCCCACATTTCCTTTATTATTAACTTTCACCACTCGTTAACTCTCTTTAAATATTGGATAATGCTTTTTCTTTTTCAACGCATTTATTTTCTTTATATATTTTAGCAAGTTCATAAAGTAAAGTCAATGCTTTTGTTAATATTTTTGATGAATTTATATTACAAACTCATTACTATATTACAAATATAATTTAGCACTTTTTAGTGCTTCTTGTCTACTTTTCTGTATGTATTACAATCTTATTGCAAAATGGATTTTTTTAGCACTTTATATTACATAATTATTACAATAATATTTCATTTGTTTTTCTTATGTCTACTGTTTTGTAATATTTAACTTGTTTTTTATTCAAAAATAATTCTGTGGATACTGTGGATAACTTTGTTGATAACGTATTTTAGGCACTTGTAGGTCATGAATTGTTCACACTATTTTTTTGACTATTTTTTATGAAAACTTGTGCATTATCAGGTTATTTATTATGTGTACCTTCCCACTATTTTAATCTCTTTTTGTAATTTAAATTCATTTGAATATTTAGGCATAAAATGAACCCACCTTATTAAACTTTTTTTGTCTAATACGGTGGGTATACTTCATTCTGCGATGTTTTTTACTTTTGAACTTTACTATTGTAGGTTATCTTTTTACATACCGTCATGCATTTTTTAGTATTCTTTCTATTTCGCTATGTTTATATTTAGCAGCTATTTCCAATGCTTCTTGTATATAATGAGAATCAACGTTAATTCCTACATTCACTAGTTCTTTAACCATTTGAGTATGACCTTGTATGGTAGCTATCCTTACTAATTCGTCATTTAAACTTCGAGCTTTGTAATTTTCATACAATTTTTTTTGCAATTTAAGCAGTAATTTTAGTATTTCGGTATGTCCATGGTAAACAGCCATATAAAATATTGAATCAAACATTTCCTTTTCATCATTATCTAAAATATATCTTCTTTTTTTATTTGCAATTTGCTTTTTTCTGTTCTCGTATTTTTTTAATATTGGCTTAATTAACATTTCCACTATTTGTGTATGTCCCTGATCACTTGCATAGTAAAGTGCATTATTATTTTTTACAGTTGGGTCTATTCCTGCTTCTATATATAATTTTGCAATTTCCGTATGACCTTGTTTTATTGAAATTAAAAAAGCTTCAATGATTTTATTATAATTACCATAATCATAATTATATTTAGTATTTACAGGGCTAACCTTAGAAATTTTTACAATACTATTTTTCATTAAAATCTGTACTATTTGTGTATGTCCATTTTTTGATGCCATATACAACGCTTTGCTAAACGTTTCAGTTGGAAATGTCAAATTACTATAGAACCCAACATTTTTTCTTCTAATTACTTCCAGTTTTTTTACTAATTCAGTATGACCTTCTTTAGCTAACCAAACCAGAACTGGTTCTCCATCAATATCCGGTTCAACTCCTTCTTCAATCAGGTTATCTAAAACTTTCATTTGCCTGTTTGGGTCTGCTTTAAATGATATTTGTATATTCCGATTACTCATATTTTTTCCTCCTTAATTAAGGTTTTGGTTTACAAATTATTATGGTACTATTCTACTCTATTATTTTATTTATGTCAAGCAATTGTTGTAGCATTCTGCACTTTCATTTCTGCCAAATATTGATTTTTGCTTATTAATTTTCATATAGTTCTTTATAAATTTTATAGTCTCTTACTATTTTTCTGACATAATTATTGGTTTCTTTAAATGGTATATTTTCTATGTCAGAACCATCAGCTTTTATTGTTCCTTGGCTTATCCAGTTGTCTACATTTCCCCTTCCTGCATTATATGCAGCTAATGCTAATAAATAGTTATCATCATACTTTTTCATAAGTTTTGCAAAGTATTTAGTTCCTATTTTTATATTCATTTCTGGGTTATATAAACTTTCTGTTACAATAATCTCTTCTCCAACCTCATTTGCCTCTTCTGTGGCTGTTGTTTCCATCAATTGCATTAACCCTATTGCACCACTTTTTGACTTTATATTTCTATTAAAATTGCTTTCTGCTTTTATTATTGCAAATGTAAGCATTGGGTCTATATCATTTTCTTCGGAATATTTGTACACATATTCTGAATATTCTATTATATATATTTTCTTTAATATATAGTTTTGTACTTTCAGTACACCAAATAGCAATATTATACTAAAAACTATTATTGCTACTATTAAAATTATCTTTAATTTTCTATTCAAATTTTTCTCCTTTTGTTAACATTGGATTGTTGAATGTTAGATATTTTTATTACCTTTTTCTTCTAACATCTAACATCATTATTTACAATCATACCAGTTTGTAGCTTCTGAAACCTCTACCTCTAGCGGTACTGTTAATTTGACTGCATTTTCCATGCTATTTTTTAGTAGCTTCTTTGCTTGTTCTTTGTCTTTTTCTGCTACCTCTAATATTAATTCATCATGTACTTGTAATATTATTTTTGCATCTATAGCGCTTTCTTCTAAGTTTTTATTTAAATTTACCATTGCTATTTTCATTATATCTGCTGCTGTTCCTTGTATTGGAGTATTCATTGCTACTCTTGCTCCAAATTGTCTTACCATATAGTTGTTTGACTTTAATTCTGGAACATATCTTCTTCTATTAAATAGTGTTTCTACATATCCTTTTTCTTTTGCTTCTTCTACAATATCTTTCATAAATTTATCTATTCCGCTATATTTTTCCAAATATTGTTCTATATAGTTTTTTGCTTCTTTTCTAGATACCCCTAGTTGCTCTGCAAGTCCAAAATCACTTATTCCATATACAATTCCAAAGTTTACTGCTTTTGCTGCAGAACGCTCTTCTTTTGTTACATCCTCTATCTTCTTTCCTAAAACTTTTGCAGCTGCTTGTTTGTGTATATCTTCTCCATTTTTAAATGCTTCTAGCATGTGTGCATCTTGTGATATATGTGCTAACACCCTTAATTCTATTTGTGAATAATCTGCATCAATATATACATATCCCTCTTTTGGCTTAAATACTTTTCTTAATTGTTTTCCTAATTCAAATCTTGTTGGAATGTTTTGTAAGTTAGGCTCTGTTGAGCTTATTCTTCCTGTCGCCGTTACTGTTTGATGGAAATATGAATGTATTCTTTTTGTTTTTTCATTTATATATGGCAATATTCCTTCTACATATGTAGAATTTAACTTCATTAATCCTCTATATTCTAATATTTTTTCTACTATAGGATGTTCTTTTTTTATCTTTTCTAGTGCATCTACATCTGTTGAATATCCCTTTTTTGTTTTCTTTGATGATGTAAGTTTTAGCTTTTCAAACAATATGTTTCCTAATTGTTGTGTTGAATTTATATTAAACTCTTCTCCTGCTAATTCGTATATTTCTTTAGTTAACTCTTCTAATTGTGCTTTTAGCTTTTGCCCAAATTCAATCAATTCTTCTTTATCTAAATACATTCCTTCATATTGCATTTTTGCTAGCACATATGTTAGTGGCATTTCTATGTCATTAAATAATTTTAGTTGATTTAATTCTTGTAATTTGCTTGTTAATACTTCTTTTAATTTACTTATGCTATATGTGTAAAATGCTAACTCATATTTTAAGCCATCTTCTTGTTTACTAGCCTCTTCAAATAAATTAATCTGTGTATTTTCGTTTTTTGCTACTCCAAATTTTTCAATATAAGTATCCATGTCTAATTCCAAATATTCATTTGCTAAGTCCTTTATAGGATATTTGCTCGTAGTTGGATTTAATAGATATGCAGCAATTTCTATGTCAAACGCTAAATTTTTAGTATCTATATCTAATTCTTTTAGCATAACATAGTCTTCTTTTATCTTGTAGCTTATTTTTTGTATTTTCTCATCTTCAAATATATTTCTAAATTTTTCTGCAAATAGTTGCTTATTTTGTACTAGTATATAATACACTGTATTTTCGATTATTATACTTATTGATTTTAGCTCTTTACGTATTATATTTTTGCTATTTTTTACATCTTCTTTTTCTAAGTAATATATTATTTCTCCTGCTTTTCTTATTTTGCCAAGTATATCCTCAGTATTTTCTATATCCATACTTTCTACTATAAATGATGTCTCTTCATTTTTCGCGTCTTCTTTTAATGTTTGTCCTTCTTTTAAATCAAATCTATCTATATATCTATTAAATTTTAACTCTTTAAATTTTGCAAGTACCGCTTCTTTATTCCACTCTTTAACTTTAAAATCTTGCATTGTCTCTTCTATAGGCACATTTATATTTATTGTTCCTAGCTCTTTTGACATATATGCTAAATCTTTATTTTCTAGTATTTTTTCTCTAGTTTTTCCTTTTACACTTAATGCTTGTCCTTCTTCTAGTTCTTTATATAAATTTTCTACACTACCATATTCTTTTACTAGACTTAATGCTGTTTTTTCTCCTACTCCTGGTACCCCAGGAATATTGTCAGATGTATCACCTTGTAATCCTTTTACATCTTTTAGCTTTTCTGGTTCTAATCCATATACTTCTAAAACTTTTTTTCTATCAAAATCTTCAGTTTCTGTTTTTCCAGCTTTTGTACGAGGTATTCTTACGGTAATATGGTCTGATGTCAATTGAAAAGTATCTCTATCTCCAGAAAGAATGGTTACATCTAAACCGTCTTTTTCTCCTCTCTTTGATAAAGTTCCTAAAACATCATCTGCTTCGTACCCTTCTTTTTCTATTATTGTTATATTCATATCTCTTAAAATTTCTTTTATAATCGGCATTTGAGACGCAAGTTCATCTGGCATTCCGTGTCTTGTTGCCTTATAGCCTTCATACATCTTGTGTCTAGCTGTTGGTGCTTTTAAGTCAAATGCTACTGCTATATAATCTGGTTTTAAGTCCTCCTCTATCTTAAATAAGATTGCTAAAAAGCCATATACTGCATTTGTATATGTTCCATCTGCAGTCATTAGCATTTTTGACCCCATTATTCCATAAAAAGCTCTATTCATTATGCTATTTCCATCTACTAATAATAATCTACTCAATGTTTTCTTCTCCCTTCATCCATATCTGAGTTTCTTTATTCTCATAAATTAATCGTGTATTTTCTGTCATAACTAACTGTTTATTTGTTTTATATGTGTATCTGTTTTTAAACAATACTATATACTCATATTCTCCATTATTCCATTTTCCTATTTCTTTATCAATGTTACTAAAATCTGTTGAATGTGGCTCATGTTTATATAACATTACTTGTTTCCAGTCTTCTTGTCTTGGTATTACTAAAAATACTGTTTTACTAGAATCAATGTTGTCCTCTACATACTCTAAGCATTGTATTTCCTGTTTGCTTATTAAGCTTGGCATTTCAAGCAATGTTCTATTTATATTAAATATACCCATTATTGTCGTTATGTTTTCTTTTTCTTTATCTATATAATCTCCTTTAAATATGTACCTAATATCTTTAATAGATATTAGCATTATTCCTAAATATAAAATAACTAATACTATGGCTATTACTTTGTTTATTTTCCTTTTATCGTAAAAACATAGTAATCCCATTGTAGACATGTAGATAAGTACTGCCCACAATATATAGTTCATTTTGCAATAGTAATATGAAGACATCATATTTGCTTTATATAAGCAAAACAAAATTATACTATATATAATACTAGATAATATTATAACTATATTAAAGTCTATTTCTTTGTGTTTTACTTTTTGCATTATATAATAAATACTAAATGGTATAAATAATATAAACGTAGACCACATATTTCTATATATGTAACCTTCATTTTCTATTCCTTTCACAGGATTATTACCTGCTAATAATGTAGGAAAAATAAAATATATTAGACCTAACATTCCTGGTAAAATTAATGTTATAAATGTATTTTTTAATAACTTTTTATTAATTAATTTACCACTTTCTTTGTAATTTTCATATATATAATATACAAATTCTGCTACATATAGAAATGGTGCAAATAGATTATACGACAAAATTACACCTATATTTATTAATGTAACAGATAGCATTTTGTAACTACTTTTCACATTATTTTCTTGTATGACTAACCATACTAGCAAAATTAAATTTATTCCTGCCTGTAGATAATGAAATCCTGTAAGCATGCTATTTAATGGGTATCCTAACGCATAGATTATACTTGCTATACTTATTATAATAAATTTTATCCACGTATTTGCCTTTTCTTTCATTAATAAATAAAGAATCGCTGGTGCAGATATCCATATACAGATATCTGAAATTATAAATACTTTATATAAATTAAACTCTCCTATTATTGGTGCAAGCGCTTTATATATAATTCCTTCATTTGCATACACATATGGCATAAATCCTTCATACATTCCTTGTTTTATCATTAGACTATTGGCTTTATAAAACAATTTTGATACATTATAGTGTTCTCTAGCATCTGTTGTATAATATTTTATATTATCTATATTCCCATATTGTTTATGTGTAATTAATGTTGCAGTTATTAATAATAGAATGAAAAATATAATATCTTTTTTATCTATATAAAATTTTTGTATTTGCTTATCTCGTATTATCTTTATCATTATAAGCACTGTTAATGCTATATTTACTGCAGTTAAGTTTATCATATTTATTGGTATATTTATAAAAGTTAGTATATAGCATGTTAGTAAATTGTAACACGTAAACATTACAAATGTTATTACTGCCTGTTTGCATATATTAAGTTTTTGCTCTGATTTTTTTAATATTAATGTTTGTATATATAGTATTAGTGTTGTTATTATATATATTATATTCATATAAATTTCCTCTTCTTTTTATTCTTTAGTTCAACATGGAAATTATATCATACTTTTCAATTTATACAAGTAAAAAATTATATATTTAAAGATTAAAAGGACATTTGGGGACGGGGCATTTTTGTCCTTTACATAAAAAATGTTTTTTGCCACAAACTCTAATTATGTAAAGGACAAAAATGCCCCGTCCCCAAATGTCCTTTTAATATATATTTTTTTCAAATTTTCAATTCTTTTTGATTTTTTTCTTTGTGAAAATTTATATGATATCCCTTGTAAGAGCAAAAGTTAGATTTACTAAACTAAAACCTTCCGTCCTAATAGTTTATCTTTATATAAATTGATTTATTTTTCTAACCAAACTTTATATATTTTAGCACTAATTGAATCACTAGCTCCTCCATTTGTTATTCCAGAAATTATATACATTTTCTCTTTCAAATCATTTATATCAATTCTTACTCTTTTATGTTCTCCTTCTCCTAGCCTCGTATAATTAGATGAATCCGGTTCTCTTATCATACTTCCGTAAATAATACTGATAACTTTCTCCATCCCAAATTCCAAGTTTAGCAAAATGTCCTCCATTTCCATTACTATGAACAGTCACAGATGCTTCAAAACATAAACTTTTATATTCTTCTAAATCTATTTTATCTTTCGTTCTAAAATAATATGTTGAGTATACTGCTTGATCAATTGGTGAATAACAATATAAATAGTTTTCTTTTTTCTCTCCTATTCCAGAATATGTTGAAAAAGCTTTTACCCATCCACCAGTAAGTTGTGCATATTCTTCTCCTTCATTGTAAATTAATTTGCGTATTCTAGTTTTTGTTGTTACTTCATTACTTTTTCTTGCATTGCCTACGTTATCATATGCTAACATATATACTACATATTCCGTGTTTTCATTCAGTCCTGTTATTATATATTCTATTTGTGTTTGGTTTGTTATTTCTTTTACTATTTCATTCGTTTTTGTTGTCACCACATATGTGTAGCTTGCTATTCCACTTTCACTATCTTGTGTACTTCCTGATATTATAAATCCATCATAAGCTATATCTGTTACATTTATCGTAAAACTTGCTGGTGGTACATTATCTAATATTGTTATACTTGCTGTATCTACTATGTTAGTTTCATTATTTATTCGTACATATACTACATCTGTGTTATTTAGATTTTCTACCGTTACAATATTATCACCACTTGCTAATGTAGGTTTTATCCATATACCTGATGTACTATTTATTTGATATTCTATATACTCTGGATTTAATGATATTATTCCTATACTTGCCTTTCCATCTTTCCATGTTACATCAGTAAAACTTATTATATCTATACTGTCCAAATAACTTACAGATTTATTTAGTGATTTTCTTCCTTCATATTCTACTTTAGCTAGCATATTTTCTCTTTGAATATTTAATAAATTTATTTCTTTAGTATATTCTGTCCATGTATCTCCATTATCTAAACTATAATAGCATTTTATATTTGCATCATTTTTAGGATAGTCTATTTCTATTGTCTTTGTTGTTCCATCTCCTAGAGTATCATTATTGGTTACTGTTATTTTGGGTTTTGTCGTAGCAATTAGTGTATAATTTTCTTCATTGCTTTCTCCCGTTAATTTAACGTCTATATTTAATATGTCTCCTTCTTCCATCTCTCTATCAAAAGCTATCTTCTTTTTTGAAGAGCAGTCTATTTCAAAGTCATTATTTAAAGTTACATTTTCTATACCTTTTTCATTTTTTACAGTTACATATATTTCTAATTTATTCCCTATTAACTCTTTTATCTCATAATCTATTTTCGTTTCTATACTACTTGCACCAATAATTTCTTTTAACCTTGTTCCTATAGAATTTGTAATGTTATTATTAAAAATTAACAACATTACTGCACAAAGCATTACTAATATCAGTGACATAATCTTCACTTTTTTATTACCCCAGCTCAAATTGCCTCTCTCCTTATTTTGTATTTTTCTATTGATTTATCTATCCCAAACATAAAATTTTATTCATAAAATTTTATGCGATTTAAGTAAATTGATTGTTTTAATTAGAAATTAAGACTAGTGGGGACCTCTTTAGTCTATGTTAATGCGCAGCATGTTACATAGACTTAAGTGGGGTAGGCTTAATTTATAATTAAAATAATCAATTTACCCCACCGCAGTCAATAATTTTTTAAAGATCAAAAAGAGATAGAAAACATGTAAAATAATTTTTACATATTACGTACAGTTTCATTTTAACATTAGCCTCTACTATAGTCAATATACGTAATTGTATTGTAATCTAATTGTAAAATTTTTATCATATTTTTGACAATAAAAATTTCAGTATGTAAATTTTATTAATTGAATTTTTACATACTGAATTTTAATTATGTCCTATCTATAGGAGTATCCCTTTTTGTAAATTTTTTCGAAAAAGGGGCGTCCCTTTTAGAAACTTTTAAAGCATTTTTCATCATGTGAATAAATTGCTCCTATTGCTTGTAAATAAGAATATATTATTGTTGAGCCTACAAATTTCATTCCTCTTTTTTGTAAATCTTTCGAAATGTTATCTGATAAGGAGGATGTAGTTTTGTCATTTTCATAAATAATATTGCCTTTTGTAAATGTTTCTAAATAATTTTTAAATGCTCCATATTCTTTTTGAATGTTTCTAAATATTTTAGCATTGTTTATGCTTGCATTTATTTTTAATTTATTTCTTATTATTTTTTTATTTTCTAATAATTCTTGTATTTTTGCTTCTTTGTAATTGCAAATTTTATCAATATCAAAATTATCATATGCCTGTCTGAAATCTTCTCTTTTATTTAATACACATTCCCATGAAAGCCCTGCTTGAAAAGACTCTAATATAAGCATTTCAAATAAGTACTTTTCATTAAAATTTGGCTTACACCACTCTTCATCATGATATTTTACATATAGCGGATTCTGCATATTACACCATTTACATCTAATTTTGTTTTCCATATTACTTATTTTCAACTCTTTCTAATGTTTCATTCCACTTTTTATATTTTTCATCTTTTCTATGATCTTGTAAAACATTTTTTTCTTTAAAATATTTTCCAACATACTCAGTTACTTTTTGAGCGCCTTTATAATTTAAGTGGTCTCCTGCATCTCTTGTTTCTGTACTCCAATCGATGTTTATTTCATCTTTTAAAACATTTAAATCTAAAAATTCAATTTTTTCTTTATCTGCAAACTCTTTCATTGAGTTATGTTTTTTATAATCCCAATTTTTTGTACTAGGTGTGCTAAGTAATATAAGGCTTATATCATTTTCTTTACAATATTCATTTAATACTTTTATATACAATTTATTTAATGTTGGTATTTTAGTTTTTTCTTCAGTATAAGTCATGTAATTGCTACTATCTGCTGCACAAACTACTGATGAATAATTATATCCTTTTAAGTCATTTACTCCAGTATATTCTGGCTTTTTATAAAAATCTTCCTTATTTAATTTTTTCCATCTGTCATGATATTCTGTTATAGGAAGTACATACTCTATAACTCTTTTAGCAGGATCTGCTGGTGAAACAGCAAAATATATTGTATTTGTCTCCATTATCATAAATTTAGGCTTTTGCTTTTTAGTTACTCTATATGCCATTTTTAAGCTTTCTGTTACACTTTGTCCTGCTTTTCCACATATGTAATTTGTATATCCATAATTTTTCCATAATTCCATTGGTATTACAGATGTCATTGCTTCGCTGTCTCCAACAGTTATAATGTCTATTGTATTTTCCTCTTCTGCTAGTATTCCATTGGCACTAATGTCATACATTCCTGCTTCTTCTGTATTATTTTTAGGATTGCAGATAACCGATAGAATAATTAATAGTAATAATAATATAAATAAGAAAGTAACTATTTTTAATATTTTCTTTTTCAAATTATCCACCTCCTAAAACTGTGCATACATTGGGTCTACTGGGATATATCCTATTCCATAAGCTCCAAATATAATTATCATCAAAATTAAAGCATAATATAGTGTCCATCTAACTACTATATTTTTATTTGCAATACTTTCTCTTATATTTACTTTCTTTTCTTTTAGTAAACTTATTACAAATATTATAATTACAGTAATAGCTACTATTATAAAGTCTGCTTTATCTATTCCTAATTGTAATATTGTTCCATCTTTTATTAGATTAAATGAGAATTTTGTAATCATTTCTTTAAACATAACTATACCTGTGCTTAATCCATCTGCTCTAAAGAATAATTCTCCTATAAATACTAATATTGTTGTCCTTATTATTTGCAAACCTTTATAAATAAAATTATTGCTATTAATATGTAGCTTGTCATTTACCTTTTTTACAAGCGGTTCTATAACTCTTCCTATTAATATCAGTGTAAAATGATACATTCCAAAGAATATATAGTTCCATGCTTCTCCATGCCATAAACCATTACATATCCATACACAGAATAATGCAATAGTACTTGCAGCTAGTGGTCCATAGAAATTTCCTACCTTTTTTCTTAATTTTGTTGTTAACTTTTTGCACTTATCTGTTAATGATACTGGATAGAATATATAATCTCTAAACCATGCTCCCAATGTAATATGCCACCTTGTCCAAAATTCTGAAATCGTTTTTGAGAAAAATGGCTGTCTAAAGTTTTCTGGCATTTTTACTCCAAATATTTCTGCTATTCCTATAACTATATCCATTGTTCCAGAAAAATCCATATATAACTGTAAAGTATATAAAATCATTCCAACTGCTACTATTCCACCATCATATTTTGCATAATCACAAAATATATTAGTTACTATAGGATTTAACCTGTCTGCAATAACCATTTTTTTCATCATTCCATATAGCATCCTTTGTAATCCGAATGTTAATGTATGGTATGTAACTTTTTCTCCCTTATATAATTGTTCTGCAGTTTCAGAATACCTGCATATTGGACCTTCCATTATTTGTGGAAAAAAGCTAATAAATAATGCTAGCTTAAATATATTTGCTTCTGGCTTTATCTTTTCTTTATAGACGTCTATCATATATGATACTGCTTGCAAAGTATAGAATGATATTCCTATTGGTATTAAAAACCTACTTATAGGAATCTGTATTGGAATATTTAAAAAACTTAGTAAATTATTTATATTGCTAGCAAAAAATCCAGAATATTTTAATACTGCTAATATTCCTATTTGTATTAATGATGTGAATACTAATACCTTTCTTTGTTTTTTTAAATATTCTTGCTTTATTTGTTTTCTTTGTTCTTTTTCACAATTCTGCAATTTTTCTTCTTTTTCTTTTTGATTTACAGCAAACCATAGTCCAAACTCATGCATAATTATAGTCGTAAAAATTAAATATACTATAAGTTTGCTACTAATCGACCAAAAGAATGCTGCACTTGCTACTAATAAAACTTTCCATCTATGTTTTTGTGGCACTATATTGTATATTATAATTGTTAGTGGTAAAAACACTGCTAAAAAACTTACTCCCCAATATGTCATTGTATTAACCCTCTTCCTGTAAACGTTCTATTAGTTTCCATAGAGCTTCTACTGAATTAAAATTATCTGGTACAATTTCTACTGTTGGTATTCTAACATCAAATTCATCTTCAATTTCTGCAACTAATGATATTATTGAAAGTGAATCTAAATATCCATCATCTACTAGAGTTTTACAATTTTCATAGTCAACTCCTGCTTCTATTTCTTCTAAAATTTCTAATAATTTTTCCATTTTTTTATTCTTCCTTTCTATTAGGGACGCCCCTTTTTCGAAAAAATTTACTAAAAGGGACACTCCTATTATAATTATTTTATTTTTTATATTATTTGTTTAAAACATATGTTGGTAAACTGTCTCTTACCAATTCTAAACTTCCATCTTCTTTTAATTTTATAACTTGTGGTAATTCTCTACTTAAAAACAACGATATTCCTTCTGTCATGCAGTATGCTCCTGTATTTTCAAATATAAACACATCTCCTATTTGTAGATTTCCTACTGGAAATTGTTTTACCAATATATCATTTATTGTACATAAAGAACCACATAAATTCCATTTTTCATTTTCCGTATTTTCTCTTTGAGGATATATGCTACATTTTGGCAATTTCATTGCCATAGTTTGTCCATAATATGTTATATGATTTATTCCTCCATCAAGAATAGCATAATTTTGACCTTTATTAGTCTTTTTGTCTACTACTTTTGTAATATAATATCCGCAGCTTGCTGCTATGCTTCGTCCTAATTCTAGTACTATTTTTCCTTTATATTCCATGTTGCTAATTATTTGTGAAAACTCTTTTAAATACGCTTCTTCATCAAATTCCGTATTCTGAAAATAATATACAGGAAATCCTGGTCCAAATTCTAATTCTTTTGTCTCAAATTGATATTTTTCTTTTAGTTCTTTTACAAAACCATCTACATAGTCTATTTCTCTTTGTATTATTTTTAAAGATGTTTTTTGAGTTCCAGAAAAATATTGTATTCCTGTTATTTCTATATTTTCATATTTATCATAGTTTTTTATAATTTCTTCTATTTCTTCTTCGTTAATTCCAAATTGATTTCCACTTGTTAGCCTTAACATTATCTTTATCTTTTTTTCTCTTTTTATATCTTTTATTAATCTAAATTGTTCCATAGACTCTATTGTAAAATAATCTACGTCTTTTTCATTTTCTATTATGTCCTTTATTACTTTTGGTGTTTTATATACCCCTGTAATTAGTATTTTATTTCCTGCAATATTGCTTGCTTTACATATTTCGTATTCTCCTGGCGAACATACTTCTAGCCTATCTATGCAATCTTCTATTTCTTTTACAATAAAGGTATTGGCTTTTATTGCATAGCAAAGTAAAACATTTTCTGGTAAACTTTCTTTTAGAAACTTTACTCTATTTTTTAGTTTTTGTATATCAAAAATGTATGCAGGAGTTTTAAAGTTTTCTAGCAATTGCTCTATCGCTTTTTCTTCCATTTTGTTTTCTTCCTTTCACTGTGTATTCCTTTTATGCAAGTTCTTTTAACTGCTTTCTATCAATTTTTCCGTTCTTATTCATTGGAAATTCCTCTACCTGTGTTAGTACATTAGGAATCATATAAATTGGTAGTTCTTCTTTTAACTTATCATGCACTTCTGATTTTAGCACATTTCCAATATAAAATCCATATATTTTACTTTTTTCTTCTTTATAAATACAACAAGCTCTTTCTATTCCATTTATTTTTTCCATTGCTCTTTCTATTTCTTCAAGCTCTATTCTATGTCCCATGTGCTTTATTTGAAAATCTTTTCTTCCGCAAAAGTATAAATTTTCATCTTCTCCAAAATATCCTATATCTCCAGTTTTGTATATCATATCTATGTATCTATCATTTAGTGGATTTTGCACAAATCTATTTTGTGTTTGTTCCTTATCTTTATAATATCCCAATGCCAAAGCTGTTCCTTTTACGCATATTTCTCCGATTTTTTCTTTTTCTGTTACTAGTTTATTTTCTTCATCTAATAAAAATACTTGCTCATTCTCAAAAGTTTTTCCTGCTGGAATTTGTTTTTCATATTTCAAATCTTTTTCAACTACATGGTATGTACAATTGCAAGTTATTTCCGTTGGTCCATATAGATTAACATATGTTGCATTTGGCAAATATTTTATCCATTCTCTTATATGCTTTATTGGCATAACCTCTCCACTAAATAGTATTTTGTTAACTTTTTGTGGCACTTTATAATCTAAACCATGAAATGTTGTTATTAAGCATAATGCTGATACTGCCCAAATTAGAGTAGTCACATTATTCTCACATATATAGTCTAATAAATTTGCTGGTCTTGAAAACATCTTTTTAGGAATTACAACTAATGTTGCTCCTGTTTTTAAGCATGAGTATATATCCTTTACAGATACATCAAAGTCAAATGGTGCTTGGTTTCCGACAATGTCATTTTTGCAAATGTTAAATTTTTGAGTAAATATATCGATAAAATCTATAACTGACTTATGACCTACTACTACTCCTTTTGGTGTTCCTGTTGAACCAGATGTAAAGTTTGCATATAATGGGTCTACATCTAGTGTGTGAGCTCTTATTTTATCTAATTTTTCTTCATTTATATTTGTATTTTGAATTTCTTCTATTTTTACTATCGTCTGATTTTTAGCAATTTGATTTGCAATCTCAATATTGTTTTCATCAGTTACTATTATTTTAGCTTCTAACTTTTCTATTATTTTTTCTAACCTTGAGCTTGGAAGCTCTGGATTTAATAAACAATAAAATCCTCCTGCATATACTGTTCCAAAGAATGTATATAGTGCATTTATACCTTTTTCCATTACTATTGCTACAGGTTCTCTTGGATTTATATAATTTAATAAACTACTTCCTACTCTTTTACTTTTTTCTAATAATTCTAAATATGTACATTTTTTATTTTCTTCAATTACTGCTATTTTTTTAGAATTCTCTTCTGCAGTTTTTTCTAAGTACTCTAGTACACTTCTCATCTTTTTTCTCCTTTTAAAACTTCTTTTATTTTTTTAAATATTTTTTTAAAACAATTTTCTTTTTTTAATTCTACCAAATCTTTGCTATCATTTTTTAGATCTTTATTTACATCTTGTTGATTTTTAT
>CAKPFO010000032.1 GCA_934153805.1 uncultured Clostridia bacterium
ATAAATTTTTCTAACGAGATAATAAGATTAATTGATGGGGGTGAAGTTATTGGGTAAGATAAAAATACATGAATTAGCAAAAGAACTAAGCTTAACCAGTAAAGAAGTAATTGCAAAGGCAAATGAATTAGGAATAGAAGCAAAAACTCATATGAGTGCAGTTGAAGATAGTGATGCTGAAAAAATAAGAAAAGCAGTATCAAATAAGACTGTAAATGTTGCAGAAAAACCAGCTGAGAAAACTGCAAAAAAGGCAGAGAAAAAAGATGACAAAAAGGCACCAGTTATTATAAGAAGAGAAGTAATAATATCTGATGAAGAAGAGGGAAAATCAAATAAAGGAAAACAAGCTGAACAAAGAAATAAGCAAGTAGGATTTGTAGAAAGAAATAAAAATGCAGATTACAATATTGTATATAGAAATAAGCCTACAAAACCAATGACTGTAAGTGAATTGTTTGGAATAGGTAAAAAGGAAGAACAAAAACAAGAAAAGAAAGAGGATAATACTAAAAAAGAAGAAATGATAGAAACAAAGCAAGAAAAGAAAAATGACACTAAAGAAGTAAAGCCAGTACAAGCAAATAAAGAAAATATGGTTGTAGACAAAAATAATAATCGTGAAAATAGAAACGATAATTTCCAAAATAGAAATAATGATAGACAAAACTTCCAAAATAGGAATGATAGACCAAATTTCCAAAACAGGGGAGAAAGAGGAAACTTCCAAAACAGAAGTGATAGACCAAACTATCAAAATAGAAACGATAAACCAAATTTCCAAAATAGAAATGATAAAGGAAATTTCCAAAACAGAGGAGAAAGAGGAAACTTCCAAAATAGAAATAATGGCAATTTTAGAAATAATCAAAATAATGGTAACTTTAATAGAGAAAGAAAACCTTTGGATGAAAGAGGTATAGATAAAAATATTAAAGATATTATCTCTGTTGATGTTGTGGAAAAAGAAAGTCAAAGAGACTTTAATAGTCGTGCAATAGACAAGGCAAAGAGTGAAAGATTAGAAGAAAAAACTAAAAAACAGAATAAAAATAAAAAGGGTTCTAGATTTAATGAGGAGTTTGATGGTGGAAAACTTAAAAACTTAAAACAAGTAGATAAGCTATCAAATATGTTTGATGACCAAGAAGGTGGAATGCTTGATTATTATGATTTAACAACTGCTAGAGGAAAGAGAAATAAAAAGAAAGTTAATAAAGATAATGAAGAAAGAAAACAAAAAATATTCCAATTAACACAAATAGAAATACCAGAATCTATAACTGTAAAAGACTTGGCAGCTGAACTTAAAAAGACATCAGCAGAAGTTATCAAAAAACTATTTTCACTTGGTGTAATGGCTACAATAAATAATGATGTGGATTTTGATACAGCGTTTTTAGTAGCAGAAGAGTTTGGTGTAACAGCAGTAAAGAAACAAGAAGTAAAAGAAGAAGATATATTATTTGATGATTCAGAAGATTCAGAAGATGAATTACAAACAAGACCACCAGTAGTTGTTGTAATGGGTCACGTAGACCATGGAAAGACTTCTCTTCTAGATGCAATAAGAGAAACAAATGTAATAGAAGGAGAAGCAGGTGGTATTACACAACATATAGGTGCATACAAAGTAAATGTAAATGGCAGAGAAATAACATTTTTAGATACACCAGGACACGAAGCATTTACAAGCATGAGAGCAAGAGGTGCACAAATTACTGATATTGCAATCCTTGTAGTAGCAGCAAATGATGGGGTTATGCCTCAAACAGTTGAAGCTATAAATCACGCAAAAGCAGCAGGAATACCAATTATAGTTGCTGTAAATAAAATAGATTTACCAGAAGCTAATGTAGATAAAGTAAAACAAGAAATGATGAAATACGAGTTAGTACCAGAAGAATGGGGTGGAGATACAATATATGTACCAATCTCTGCTAAAAAACGTATGAATATTGATGAATTACTAGAAATGGTATTGCTAGAAGCAGATGTACTAGAATTAAAAGCTAACCCTAAAAAACAAGCTAAGGGTGTTGTAATAGAAGCTAGACTAGATAAATCAAAAGGACCTATAGCATCAATGTTAGTACAAAGAGGTAGCTTAGATGTAGGAGATACAATAGTAGTTGGTTCAAGCATTGGTAGAATAAGAGCAATGAAGAATGATAAAGGTCAAAGAGTAAAATCAGCAGGACCTTCAACTCCAGTAGAGATAATGGGTCTAACAGAGGTACCAGAGTCTGGAGATGTATTTTATGAAGTAAAAGACGAAAAAATGGCTAAACACTTAATAGAAAGAAGAAAACGTGCCCAAAGAGAAAAATCTATAAATGCAGTACAAAAAGTAACATTAGATAACTTATTTACTCAAATGGAACAAGGAAACTTAAAACATTTAAATATAATAGTAAAAGCAGATGTTCAAGGTAGTGCAGAAGCGTTAAAACAATCATTAGAAAAATTATCTGATGAAGAAGTAAAAGTAAGAGTAATCCATGCTCAAGCAGGTGCTGTAAATGAAAGTGATGTAAACTTAGCAAAAGTTGCAAATGCAATAATAATAGCATTTAATGTTAGACCAGTTTCAACTGCAAAAGCTTTAGCAGAAAGAGATGAAATAGAAATAAAACAATACTCTGTAATTTACCAAGCTATAGATGATGTAAAAGCAGCAATGAAAGGAATGTTAGATCCAATTTATGAAGAAAAAGTAATTGGAAATGTTGAGGTAAGACAAGTATTTAAAGTATCAAATGTGGGAACAATAGCAGGTGCATACGTATTAGATGGAAAAATAGAAAGAAACGCAGGCGTAAGAGTATTACGTGAAAATGTAGTTATCCATGAAGGAAAGTTAGTATCACTAAAACGTTTCAAAGATGACGTTAAAGAGGTAGCTAAAGGTTACGAATGCGGTATGCAAATAGAAGACTACAATGACTTAAAAGAAGGAGACATTATAGAGGTTTATATAATGGAAGAAGTTAAAAGATAAATACTTTTATATTTTGCATGACAGAAACATAGAGTTACAATTCACAGCGATTGTATACGCTGTGAGTTGTAAAAATATGACAGTAAGTGTAGAAAGGAGGCATATTGCAAATGCCTAATAAAAACAATAGAATGGGAAGAATTGACGAAGAGTTAAAAAAAGAACTTAGTCAAATTATTTCATATGAATTGAAAAATCCAGATGCAACAGGAATGATTAGTGTAACAAGAGTAAAAACAACACCAGATTTGAAATATGCTAAAGTATATATAAGCATGCTAAATTCAAATAGTAAAGAAAAAACTATAGAAGCATTAAAAAAGTCATCAGGATACATGAGAAGTCAACTAGCTAAACGAGTTAATTTAAGGATAACACCAGAATTAGTATTTGAAGAAGATGATTCTATGGAATATGGAATGAAGATAGATTCAATACTAAAAGATTTAAAATAGAGTTTTAGGGCTTTGAGGTTAGAATATTAAGTTCTAACCTCAAAATCCAATATTCAAAGAGGAGAGAATACAATGACATTAGATAACATTTTAGAAGAAATAAAAAAGGCAAGATCAATAGTAATATTAACACACGAGAATCCAGATGGAGATGCTGTTGGTAGTAGTTTAGCTATGTATGGAGCTTTACAACAATTGGGCAAAGAAAATGTAGACGTTGTTATACCAGAATATCCACGTACATATAGATTTTTGCCAAATGTAGATAAAGTGTTAAAAGAAGGTACAATGCAAAACTATGACCTAGCAATTGCAGTAGATAGTGCAACTATAAAAATGCTAAATGGTTGGGCAAATTATTTTGAAAATGCAAAAGTAAAAATTTCAATAGACCATCATAGCACTAATACTATGTATGGAGATATAAATTTTGTTAATCCAGATTCACCAGCGTGTACACAAATACTTCTAACAATATTTGAATATTTTGGAATAGAAATTACAGAAAATATTGGAAAATGTATCTTAACAGGAATTATAACAGATACAGGCGGATTCCAATATCAAAGTACTAGACCAGAAACATTTGAATTTGCAGCAAGATTATTAAAATCAGGAATAAACGTTTCTGAGATATATAAAAAAGCAATGAATACTAAGACAAGGGCTAATTTTGAATTAAGAAAAAGAGCCATAGATAGAATGGAATTTTTAGAAGATGGAAAGATTTCATTTACATATATAAATTTAAAAGATATTGAAGAAGTACATGCAACATCAGATGATCATGATGGAATAGTTGACGAAGGTAGATGTATAGAAGGTGTGGAGGTTTCTATATTCTTAAGAGAAACTGAAAAAGGATATAAGGTATCACTACGTTCTAACGAATATGTTAATGTATCTGATATATGCTTAATATTTGGCGGTGGCGGACATGTACATGCTGCTGGATGCAATGTGAACATGACTATAGAACAAGCAAAAGAGAAGCTTGTTAATCAAATAAAATTACAACTAAAATAGTTTGAAAAGCTTTAATATAATAATGAGTTATGCAACTTATAGGATTATAATATATTTTTATCCTCCTCGTTCAAGTTAAATTATTTAGCAATTCTAATACAAATTTTACGGGACCCTTTCAATAAATGAACATTCCCCGTAAAATTCATATAAGAATTGCTATAATAATTTACTTTCAATTCGTTTGATAAAAATATAATATAATCCTATAAGTTGCATATAGAAGTATTTGAAAGGAAAAAAGTAGAATGGATGGAATAATAGTTATAAATAAGCCAAAAGGATATACCTCACATGATGTGGTTGCAAAAGTAAAAAAGATATTGAACGTAAAAAAGGTAGGACATACAGGAACATTAGACCCTAACGCTACAGGGGTATTACCATTGCTATTAAACAATGGAACTAAACTTTCAAAATATTTAATAGAACATGATAAAGAATATATTGCAACAATAAAATTAGGAATAAAAACAGACACAGCCGATTCAGAGGGAAATGTAATAGAAGAAAAAGCAGTAGGGGATTTGTTAAATGTACAAGAAGTGTTAAATACATTTGTAGGAAAACAGACACAAGTGCCACCAATGTATTCAGCTATAAAAGTTAAAGGAAAAAAGTTGTATGAATATGCAAGAAGTGGACAAACTATACAAATAGAACCACGAAAAATAGAAATCTACAGTATAGAATTGCTAAATATAAGTAAAGAAACTAACGAAGTAACATATAAGGTACAATGTTCAAAAGGAACATATATAAGGAGTCTGTGCGAAGATATTGCACAAAAACTAGGAACAGTAGGATATATGAAAGAGCTAAATAGAACTAAAGTTGGAAAATTTAAAATAGAAGATGCAATTACTATAGAAGAGTTAGAAAGTCAAAAAGACAATAGTGATTTTGTAAATAGTAAAATAATAACATTGGAGAAATTATTTGAAAATTATGAAAAAATAGAACTTACGGAAAAAGAACTGGCTAAATTTTTGAATGGAGTAAAAATAGATGTAAAAAATAGCGATGGAATATATAATGTTTATAGTAGCAATAAATATATAGGTCTAGCAATTGTGAAAGAAAAGACCGCTAAAAGAGATTTGATAATTAGCTAAATTATATAAAAAAGAAATAGCCACTTGCGAAAAGGTGGTTATTTCTTTTATAAAATCATTTATAAATTTCATCTTTTGAGAAATTTGTGTGCATAATTCGTTCGTCAAATTCTTGCATTTTATGACATAGAAAATTGCATGTGGTAAATTGATTATTTTTAAATTAAATTAAGCCTACCCCACTTAAGTCTATGTAACATGCTGGCGCATTAACATAGACTAAAGCGGTCCCCACCAGTCTTAATTTAATTTAAAAATAATCAATTTACTTTAATCGCATAATGATTTTTGTAAAAAATCATTATGTTAGGGAGGATATGGATAGATGTTAATAGAAAATAATGTTTGTTTAGGTTGCATAAGGTTAACTGTAACAATATTGCAATAAAAAAGTAATAAAAATGTAATAAAAATTGCAAACCTTTGGGAGAGTAGATACTTATCAAGTCTTTTAGCCTTTAACGCCTTGATATAAAAAGTAAGAAATGGTAAGATAATTTTAACTGGACAATAAAAATGTAGATTTAAGAGTATACACAATTTTATACTGTAATGTATAGAAATGCTTTAAATTTAATTAGAAATGAGAGAGTATAAAAGTAAATAATATCAAATTAATAAAAAGTTCAAAATAAGCTTGCTGAAAGAATTATAAATATAGTTTAGACTAAAGTCTGAAAAAAATGAATATTTGTCAGTTAGAAACTAGATAATAATAAAAATTAGAATAACCAAGGAGAAATTTAGAAAATGATAAAAGAACCAAAAGTTAAGAAAGAATATGCAAAGAAAAGTGCAAAAGGTATTACATTAATAGCACTCGTAGTTACAATAGTGATATTAATAATTTTAGCAGGTGTAGCTATAAACTTATCATTAAGCAATAATGGAATATTTAATAGAGCAAAACAGGCAAGAGAAGATTACAAACATGCAACAAATGAAGAACAAAGTGGGATAACAAATATAGAAAAGGCAATGGACGAAATAGCAGAAGGAGTAGCTGGAGGAACGACAGGAGGAACAACTGACACACCAAAAGTATATGCTCCATATGATAATCCATATATCCCAACAGGATTTACACATATAGGAACAGAAGACTGGAATAGTGGATACAGAATAAGTGATACAGGAGATGAAACAGGAAATATATTTGTATGGATACCATGTGTATTAGAACAAAGCAAAGTAAAAGCAGGAGACACAGTACAAACTTTTCAAAAGACAACAACAGGCAAATATAATAGTTCTTTATTAAGTTTGTCACCAACAGATACAAGTGTAGCAGATGTAGAGCCAACAAATGCAATAAAAACAAGTGTAGGAACATATGGAGGTTTTTATATAGCAGCATATGAAGCAGGAATAGCAGGAACAACAGAAAATTATAGTTTAAGTACAAAAACAGCAACAGATGGAACTGTAAAGCCATTATCAAAATCAGGCTGTGGGGTATGGAATTATATTTCAAGAACAGATGCATTAATAGTAGCAGCAAGTATGGTAAATACAATAGATGGAGTAAAATCGGGATTAATAAGTGGAGAATGCTGGGATACAACATTGCAATGGATGGTAAATTCATCGACAAATGCAACTACAAATGCAGGATATGATACAGATTCAACAGGAAAAGGTTGGTATAGTAATGTATCATCAAGTACAACACATAAAACAGGATATTATGCAGTAAACAATATATATGATATGGCAGGAAATATATGGGAGTGGACAACCGAAAATTGTATATCCGCAGGCTCTAACTATTTGGTTCGTCGTGGTGGCCATTACTCCCTTTCAGGCTCAAATCGTCCGGCAGCACATCGTATCAGAGACAATGGCAGTGCGAACAATGGCATTACTTTCCGTGTTGTGCTTTATAAGTAAAGCATAACTATTAATTAACTAATAAATGAAAATAAAAGTGATAATAATGAATAATGTGAGAATGGTGCCAATGGAGACGGAGATTTTGGTACAAAATTTTAAAGATAAATAATATAATTGAGTTTATTACAATATTAGTGTGTACATTTTTATAGGAGCTTATTTCGATTTTGCAAGTGGATAAATTAATTTTAATAATTTAATCAAAATTAAAGAAAAACAAAGAAAAAGAGATTACAAATGATATAAATAAATGTAATTCGCAAAAAACGAAATTGAAAAGTTTAAAAGCTTATGCTAATATAAAGATACAAATTAAATAGATATTAATTTTCCCTGCTTAGTGCGTGTAGACTGGAATTTTATTACCAACAAATAAAATAAGGGAGTCCGCCTTTGAAAGTGGCGTGTATGCTTGCATTTATGTAAGAAACCCATAAGCTTTCAACAAGACACCCACCTGTGAAAACAGGTATTAAAAATCCATTCATCTTGCGGCTTCATAGTGGGGACTTTTTGAATGTAAAAATTTTAGCTTTATAAAAATGAAAAATTAGTAGGTATTACAATAGTTAATAAAAAAATTGGAAAATATTAGAAAAAAAGTAAACATAAATTGACAAAGCAAGAAGAAAGTGTTAAAATATACGTACATAGTGCATATATAAACAAAATAATCCTATTAGGGTTATTTTAGAGACCAAAGGAGGGCGATTTTATGGTAAGAAAGAAGTGGCGGTTTAGACGTTCTGTATTAGCTGTAGCAATGGCTGTGTTATTTTCAAGTAGCCATGTTGCATATGCTGCAGAAGCACTGGAACCACAAACAACTGTAGAAAGTTCTACAGAGCAAACCATGGACGGAAATACTTCAGATGTGCATACAAATGCTGAGTCAATCAGCACAAATGAATCAGTAGAGGGTACTGAAGAAAGCGTTTCTAAAGAGGATATTCCTGAAGAGAAAGTTTTTGAAGAAGGAACTTCTGTGGATGAAAATTTTACAAGCGAAACAGAAACTGAAGAAAGTCAGCTTCAAACAGAAAGCTCTGGCGAAGAAACGACAGAAGAGGTCTGTTCAGAAGGTGAATTTCTAGAGGAGTCTGAAGAAAGTACGGAACCACATGTAGCAATGAAGTTGGCAGCAGAGAAAAACAATGCAGTAAGCCAGAGCAGTGAAGAAGAGAAGGTTACATCTAAAATCGTGGATGCATCAGGAAATGAAGTTTCAAAAGAAGATGCTAAAAAGATTGATGAGTTGTTGAAGTCATTAGAAAAAACAGAAGGTTTTGCTATATATGGTGAAGAGTTAGATCGGACAAACCATATAGAAGGTAACATTTCTGTTAATGACATAACTGCAGGTTATATCAATATTACAACAAATCAGGTAACAGAAAAGACTGACGGTGACTACTCATATGTTGGAAATACTAATGGTGGAATACAGATTACGGATAATTCAACAATTATTGTTGGAGCAGATGTACCTGTATACAAACCAAATGGTAACCAAACAGTTATTAACGGAGGATATTCCAACAATATTGCGGTAACACAACTTACCAGCGAAGGAGAGCAGGAAAAACGCGAAGAAATTAAAGAAAATCTAAAAGCTATCGCGGATGCCGGATTAGCTGCAAAGAAAGAAGTAGATGAAGCTTTCTATAATGAAAGCGGAAATGCTTTTGAAAGTGTAAATGGAATGTTGAAAGATAACGTTCTTAACAAAGGCGACATTGTGAGCATTAATGTTGATTACAAAAACATCTTAAATAACGAAGGTGCTTTTGGAAATCTTGTTAACAATAACAATGGAACTACAGTTATTGTTAATATTATCCTAACAGAGGAAGATGTAACAGATATTACTATTTTTAAAGCATTTACTGCTAATACAAATGTTAGCACAGCTTTTAATAGTATTTCGCCATATATTATATGGAACTTCGGAGACTATAAGGGTAAAATTAATATTAATGAAGAGATGGTCGGCATTATTGTTGCTCCAGAAGCTCAGGTTTATCAGGCTGCTGGAAATCTCAATGGACAGATTATCTCTAAAATTGCAGGTAATAACGGCGAAATCCATCAGGTAACAAGAGGCAGAGATAAAGTAGAACCGGAAGAGGAAGATGAAGAAGAAAGTTCTAGCGAAGAGGAAAGTTCAAGCGAAGAGGAAAGCTCAAGCGAAGAGGAAAGTTCAAGCGAAGAAGAAAGCTCAAGCGAAGAAGAAAGCTCAAGCGAAGAGGAAAGTTCAAGCGAAGAGGAAAGCTCAAGCGAAGAAGAAAGCTCAAGCGAAGAGGAAAGCTCAAGCGAAGAGGAAAGCTCAAGCGAAGAGGAAAGCTCAAGCGAAGAGGAAAGCTCAAGCGAAGAAGAAAGTTCAAGCGAAGAAGAAAGCTCTAGCGAAGAGGAAAGTTCTATCGAAGAAGAAAGCTCAAGCGAAGAAGAAAGTTCAAGCGAAGAAGAAAGCTCTAGCGAAGAAGAAAGTTCAAGCGAACCAACAACTGAACCTCAAAAACCTGACGACCCAACAGACGAAACTCCTTCAACCCCCACAATACCCAAAACACCAGAAAAGCATCCAACTCCAATTATCCCATTAAAGGAGATTATTGATGAAGATGTACCTCTGAGTGATAAAATTGAAGACCCTGAAAAAATAGACATTGTCACACCAAGGACAGGAGATGACAATGCTAAAGAACGGTATTTACTGTTAATTTCGTTTTCAGCAGGAATTGCAGTAGCAGTTCGTAAAAGAAAGAAAATTTAATATGGTACAAAAGGACAATCTATAATAGGTTGTCCTTTTATTTTGGGAGACTGGAATGTTATAAATTTAAAATGAAAGTTACAAGAGGTAAAATTGTCTAGAACATGAGTATAATAGAAAAAATCATGCTCTTGATATTTTATATAAAATATAGTAAAATTTGTATGAAAAGATAAAAGGAAAGAAGTGCATAGAGGTGAATATAAAAGAATTAATTAATTTTGGAAAGACTACATTAGAAAAAAATAAAGTAGAAGATGCAGGAATAATTGCAAGAGTATTAGCTCAATATATACTAAAAATGGACAGAAATAAAATAGTAATAAATGAAAATAGTAATATAGAAGAAATAGACAAACATAGATATTATTTAGCAATAATAGAAATTATTCAAGGAATGCCACTTCAATATATTACTAATAGTCAAGAATTTTATGGTATACAAATGTATGTAAATGAAAAAGTATTAATACCACAACCAGATACTGAAATATTAGTGCAAGAGGTAATAAAAATTATAGAACAAAAAAATAAGAATAAAGAACAAAAAGACATGGAAATCTTAGACATGTGCACAGGTAGTGGATGTATAGCAGTTGCAATAGCAACAAATGTGCAAAATGTTAATGTTATGCTTGCAGATGTAAGTAGAGAGGCATTAGAAATTGCCAAAGTAAATGCACAACACGCAAATACTACAGAAAAATTTAAATTTATACAAACAAATATGTTTGAAAATGTGGAGGGAAAATTTGATATAATAGTTTCAAATCCACCATATATAGAAACAGACACAATAAAGTCTTTAGATAAGCAAGTGCAAAATGAACCTCTATTAGCATTAGATGGAGGAAAAGATGGTCTAAAATTCTATAGAATACTGGTAAATGAAGGATATAAATATTTAAACAAAGGTGGATACTTGTGTATGGAAATAGGATACAATCAAAAACAAAAAGTTGAAGAGCTTTTGAAACAAAACGAAAAATATACAAGTATATATACTTTAAAAGATTTTAATGGAAATGACAGAGTAGTTATAGCTAAGTTAAAATAATATATTATATGAGGAGGAACAGAGGATGACATTTTCAGCAGAATTAAAAGAAAGTTTAAGTAAAACAGCTAATTTAGCAAACAAAGAAATTGTAAAATACGAGCTTATAGGATATTTGATAAGTAATAATACTGTATATAAAAATAAAAAGATATATTATACAACAGTAAATGAATACAATATAAATAGATTTAATAAATTAATATCTAATTTAAATATTTTAAACTATGATATAACAATAAAAGGCAAAAACTATACAATAACTCTTCCTCAAATAGAAAATATTGATGATATAGCATATACAAATAACGACATAGAGCTAAAAGATATAACCATTGAAAATGAAGAACTTTTAAAATCAATAGTTAGAGGAGCGTTTTTAGGTAGTGGAAGTATAAATAATCCAGAAAATAAATATCATATGGAGATGATTTTTAGTACACAAAATAATGCTGACTATATTTATCATATACTAAAGAAAAATGAAATAAAGGTTAAGCGTATGCAAAGAAAGTATGGATATTCAGTATATATAAAAGATGGAGAAGGAATATCAAGATTTTTAGCTTTTATAGGTGCTAATACTGCGGTTATAAAATTTGAAGAAATTCGTGTTTTAAGAGATATGAAAAACAGTATTAATAGACAAGTAAATTGCGAAACTGCTAATTTGACAAGAACAATAAATGCAGCAGTAAAGCAAATTGAAAAGATAAATAAACTAAAGGAAAGTGGGCAATTTGAAAAATTACCTAAAGACCTAAAAGAACTAGCTCAAACAAGACTAGAAAATCCAGATGCAAGTTTGGTAGAATTAGGACAAATGTTAAGCAATCCTCTAGGCAAGTCAGGAGTAAATCATAGATTAAAGAAAATAGAAAATTGGGATAAGTAAAAGGAAGGAAATATTGTGGAAAATATAGGAATATATATACATATTCCTTTTTGCAAGCAAAAATGTAGCTATTGTGATTTTGTTTCTTTTGCAAATAAGGAAACATATGAACAACAATACATAGAAACTGTAAAAAAGGAGATTGAATATAAAGCAAAAACTAAATATCAAATATCAACAATATATATAGGTGGAGGAACACCGTCTTTTATAAATGAAAAGCATATAGCAGATATTTTAAAAGTAATAAGAGACAAGTTTGATGTGAACAAAGATGCAGAAATAACAATAGACGTTAACCCGGGAACTGTAGACAAACAAAAATTGGAAACATATAAAAAGGCAGGGATAAATAGACTTAGCATAGGTTTACAGTCAACAAATAATAGAATATTAAAGCAAATAGGAAGAATACACACATATGAACAATTTTTAGAAACGTACAAACGTGCAAAAGAAGCGGGGTTTACTAACATAAATGTAGATTTAATGCTTGCCCTACCAAATCAAACGTTAGAAGATATACAAGAAAGTGTAGAAAATGTTATAAAATTAAAACCTACACACATATCTGTGTACTCACTAATACTAGAGGAAGGAACAGTGTTAAAAAAGAAAGTAGATGATAATGTGCTTACACTTCCAGATGATGAATTAGAGAGAAAGATGTATTGGAGTGTAAAAAATATTCTAGAGAGAAGCGGATATATACATTATGAAATATCTAATTTTGCAAAAGCAGGATATGAATCAAGACATAATAAAGACTGTTGGGAACAAAGAGAGTATATAGGAATAGGCCTTGCTGCACATTCGTATTTAAATAGAACAAGATTTTCAAATACTTGTAATTTGCAAGATTATATAAATAATATAAAAAATGGAGAGGTTGAAAAGAATATAACTATACACGAAAGACAAACTATAGAAGATGCAAAAAAAGAGTATATGTTATTAGGTTTAAGGAAGATAGAAGGTGTAGATATACAAGAGTTTAAAAATAGATATATAGATAACCCTATATATGTTTTCCATAAGGAACTTGAAAAGCTAGTTAATGAAGAACTTGTGGAGATTGATTTAAATATGATTAGACTAACTAAAAAAGGCCTTGATTTAGCAAATCTTGTATGGGGAGAGTTTGTATAGATGCGCATAGACTCACAAAGCATTATTTGTTAAATCGATTAATAATATTTTGCAGTTATATGTTTTTTAATATATTTTTTGTCTCCTCGTTCGAGCTAAATTATTTAGCAATTCTAACATAAATTTTACGGGACCCTTTCAATAAATGAACATTCCCCGTAAAATTTATATAAGAATTGCTACAATAATTTCCTCTCAAGGCGTCGACTGCAAAATATATTAAAAAACATATAACTACAAATAGAATATAATATTAAAAATCATAAATTATAAATCTTATAGATTTTACAATTTATGATTTTTCTAATTTAGTTATTTTAAAGTTACAACAGTTACTCCCATTTCACCTTCACCAAAAGTACCAAGTCTAAAACTTTTTACATGAGGATGTTTTCTCAAGAAATTGTGAATGCCCTCACGTAGTTTACCTGTACCTTTACCATGAACGATACGAACAGTTTGAAGTTTAGCAATATACGCGTCATCTAAAAATTTGTCAACTACAAAGCAAGCCTCGTCGACAGTTTGACCAATAACATTAATCTCACTACTAACGCTTTTAGACTTGTTGTTACTATAAGAAGCAGAAGAATGAATACTTGTAGAAACCTCAGCCACTATACTATCTATATCTTTAATATTAATATTCATTTTCGCACTTCCAATTTGTACTTGAATTTTATCGTTTTTTCCAGATAAAGAAACAACAGTTGCAATTTCATTAACAGTATTCAATTTAACTTTAGTGCCAATACTTAAATTACTTTTGCTAATGTTAGCTGTTTTGTTTATGTTTTCTTTATTTTTATAAATATTATCTAAAGAACTATTTAACTTATTTCTAACTTTGTTAACATTTTGCATAGAATTTGAAGAAACTACTTGCTTAACAATGTGAACAATGTCAGAATCGCTTAGATTTTTTATATCTAAAGTATCTAAAGCCTTCCACTTACTATAAATTTCTTCTATTTCTTTAATAGCAGAGTTTGCATTGTCTTTGGCAGCAAGAAGAGTATTTTGAGCCTGCAATTTTGCTTTTTCTACTATATTTGCTTGCTCATCATTTTTTATTTTATTTTCTTGTTCTAAAGATTTTCTTAGCAATTCTACTTGATGCAAATTCTTTTCAATTTCTTCTTTTTCATTTTCAATTTTAATCTTATCATCATATATATTCTTAAGAAGTTCTTCTATATTAATACTATCATCTTTTAAAAAGTTCTTTGCATTTTGTAATATTTCATCAGAAAGACCAAGTTTTTTACTAATAGCAAAAGCATTACTTTTGCCGGGTATGCCAATTAAAAGTTTATAAGTAGGGCGTAAGTTTTCTATATCAAATTCAGAACTTGCATTTTCGAAACCATCTGTTACTAAAGCATAATTTTTTATTTCTTGATAATGAGTAGTAGCAATAGTAAGAGCTCCAACCTTATTTAAATGTTCTAATATAGCAGTAGCTAAGCTAGCACCTTCAACAGGGTCTGTACCAGAGCCAAGTTCGTCTACCAAAACAAGAGAGTTACAAGTTACATTACTTAATATATCAACAACATTTGTCATATGAGCAGAAAAAGTACTTAAAGACTCTTGAATACTTTGTTCATCACCAATGTCGGCAAAAATGTTGTCGAAAACGTAAATACTACTATTTTCATTTGCAGGAATATGAAGCCCACTGCAAGCCATTAATGTAAGAAGACCAACAGTTTTTAATGCAACAGTTTTACCTCCAGTGTTAGGACCTGTAATAATTAAAGAAGTGTAGTTCTTTCCAATTTCAATATCTATAGGAACAACTTTATTGCTATCAATAAGAGGGTGTCTAGCTTTTTCTAAACAAATTATTTTCTCGGTATTTATTTTAGGACAATTAGCATCCATCAATTTTGCAAGTTTTGCCTTAGCAAAAATAAAATCTAAAAGTCCTATCAAATTTACATCTTGTTTAAGTTCAAAAGTAATAGGAAATAGAAGAGAAGAAAGATGTGCTAAAATTTTCTCTATTTCGATAGATTCTTCTATTTTTAAATTACTAATTTTATTATTAAGTTCAAAAACAGACATAGGTTCTATAAAAACAGTAGAACCACTAGAAGAAACATCATGGATAAATCCCTTAATATTGCCTCTAAATTCTTCTTTTACAGGTATTACATATCTATCATTACGAATAGTAACAATTGCTTCCATAATATATTTAGAATATGAAGAAGAGTGAATCATATTGTTTAGGTTTTCCTTAATTTCACTTTCTAATTTTCTTCTATTCCTACGTAAATTAGAAAGAACAGGAGAAGCATTATCTGCAATATTGTCTTCGTCTAAAATAGAAGATAGTATTTGTTCTTCTATCTTTTTGTTAGTGTATAAAGAAGAAAAATAACCATCTAAAATAGAAAAAGAAGAATAATCAAAATCTTCATCACTATAAAAATAATCTTTTAACTCTCGTGCTAGTCTAAGAATGCGTGCAACATTAAGTAAATTTAAAGCATTTAAAGAGTTAGAACTTTCCAAATTTTTTATAGAAACATCTATATTTTCAATTTCACTTATAGGCAAGTTACCTTTTCTAACTATTAGCAAATAGGCTTCAGAGGTTTCTTGTAATATCTTTCTAACTCTACTTTCTTTAAAAGTAGGTAGTAGGTCTAAACATAGTTTTTTACCAATGTAAGTACAACTTTGTTTAGCAAGCAATTCTAATATACTGTTATATTCTAATTTATTTAAATAATTCTCGTTCATTTTATTAAAATTCCTTTCTTAATATTGTAAAAAAGCACTTAGATATGAAGAATATTCAAACCAAGGATTTTTATAAATACAATATATGTAAACAATTATACACAAAATTGAGGATAAAAACAAGACACAAAGACTAGAAAAGCATGTAACTTGCGTAATTTTTTTATGTAACAACAAAATGTAATATTACTGTAATAAAAAAGAAATGTAAATGTAATAAAACAAAAAATACATAGAGAGAGTAAAGAAACATAGTTAATTGGAAAAATATGGACTTGCTAAAAAGAGCGAAAAATGATAATATAACAAAAAAATGTGTAAATAAAGAATTGCACAGTTAAATAAACAAAGGAGGATACATTTAAATGGAAGAAATCAAAAAAATAAGAAAGGGTATGACAAAAGCAAACAAAGGTATAACATTAATCGCACTAGTAATCACAATAATTATATTAATAATTTTAGCTGGTGTAGCAGTAAACCTATCATTAGGTGAGAATGGTATATTTAATAGAGCAAAAACAGCAAGAGAACAATATAAAATGGCAGAAGTAAAAGAAAAAATAGAACTAGCGATAGTGGATATACAATCAGAAAAAATGGGCAAAGGCGAGCAATGCACAATAGATACAATAATAAGTGAATTGCCTGGAAAAATAGATGGATTAACAATAAGCAAAGATGGCGAAAATGCAAAAGGAAAATATAATGACTGCGACTTTAAAATAGATCCAAGTTTAAAAGTAACAATTGAAGGAGACACCCCATCAACAGGAGGTGGCACTAGCGGAGGTACTGGTGGAAGTACAGGAGGTGGCTCTACACCAACAACTACACTAGTAGATTCAATTACACTAAATAAAACAAGTTTGACATTAACACAAGGCAAAGAAGAAACTTTAACTGTAACAATAAGTCCAACAACAGCAACAAATAAAGAAGTGACATGGTCTACAAATGCTGATTCTATAGCAACAGTAGATACGACAGGTAAGGTAACAGCTGTAGCAAAAGGTACAGCAATAATAACAGCTACAGCTAAAGATGGCAGTGGAAAATCTGCAAGTTGTACGATAACTGTAAATGAAGTTCCTAAAATAGAATATGTAAATTATCCAATAGACTTAAATGGAAATGGAAAGACAACAGATGATTGGGCATTATTCTATAAAGCTGATGGAAATGCAGATGGAGAAAAAACAGGAGGAGCATATAAAACAAATGTAGGAGATTACTACATAATAGCAGCAGATTATTTAAAAAATACAGATAGTAGATTAAAATTAAGTCAAATGGGAACAGTAAAAACATATGATCCATATGGTGTATGTTGGAAAAACCTTCCTTCAGATTTGCCATCAACACCACAAAAAACAGGAACAGAATCATTAACAGGAACAGGAAGAACAATAAATCAGTTATTTATGCAAAACAAATTTGGAGCGTTAAATGACAATGATAATTCACTAACAGTGTCAATGTTAATAAACACAGAGAATTGGACAGGATATGTAAATACAAGCTATGCGGATTATGCAATAGGTGCACCAACATTAGAAATGTGGGTAGCAAGTTGGAATGCAACGTATGGGGAAAAATTAAAATTGTATACAAATGTAGATTCGGGAATTGGATATTGTATAGGAACAGATTCAAATAGCACAATTAATACTGATGATGTATATATAACTACAGTGACCGGCTGGCAAAATAATAAATTGTATTTTCCACATGGAAATAGTACATATAATGAATGTGATGGAAGTTGGATTGCATCTCCATCTGCTTGGATTTCTAGTGCTGATAGGATTATGAACGTAACATATAAAGGGTGTTTAACAACGAGTGGATCTGGTAATGGTAGTATGTGTCTTCGCCCTGTAGTCCATATAAAATCTGGAAAAACATTAACAAAAAATGCTTCGGGAATATGGGAGATAAAATAATAAAATTGTAATAATAGAATAATTAAACTTGTTCTATAACAGCAAAAAAACTACAGAATGATTTGTAAAAAATCAGGTTCTATAATAAATGTTGGGGTGGTTATATAAAAATAACTACTTCAACATTTTTTTGTAAAAAATAATGCACTTA
>CAKPFO010000033.1 GCA_934153805.1 uncultured Clostridia bacterium
TACAAGCTGCAGATGCAATATCAGCATCAAGACCAGGAGCAAGAAGAGAAACATTAGAAGCATACATAAAGAGACTACAACAATTAGAAGAGATAGCAGACTCTTTTGATGGCGTAGAAAAATCTTTTGCAATCCAAGCTGGTCGTGAAGTTAGAATTATTGTAAAACCAGAGAAAATATCAGATGCAGAAATGACATTAATGGCAAGAGATGTAGCTAAAAAAGTAGAAAATGAAATGGATTATCCAGGACAAATAAAGGTAAACATTATAAGAGAGACAAGAGTAGTAGAATATGCCAAATAAAAAAAGCGGAATTTATTCCGCTTTTTTTATTTGGTAAATATCTTAAAATTTTCTTAAAATACCTTTATTTTTTTAGGTTTTTATAATATAATGTAGAAGAAAAATTTTACTTTAATCGAGGGAAAAATAATTGCAAAATATATAATTAAAATTTATACCTCAAGAAAGGGATGGGAGAAAGAAATGAGCGACCATAAAAGAAAAAAAGTAGCTAAAAGAAGTAAAGAAGAAACAAAAAAAGTAAATGAGCAAAACAGTACAAAGAAAACTAAAAAGAATAATAAGGGAAAGAAAATTCTTAAAAGAGTAATAATCACTATTATTGTACTAGGTATATTATTAGCAATAATAGGAAGTGCAGTAGTAATAGGGATTTTCTCAAGTTCTAAATATAAAGTTTCTAGAGATACTTTGGAAATAAAGAACTTTAATACTAAAGTGCTAGACTCTGAAGGAAATGTTATAGCAACATTAAATGGAGATGAAAATAGAAAATGGGTTTCTATAGATGAAATGCCAGAATATCTACCTAAACTATTTGTTGCCTTAGAGGATGAAAGATTTTATTCACATAAGGGAATAGACATTAAAAGAACAATAGGAGCAACGCTAGGCTTTATAACTGGAGGAGGAAGCTCTAGTTATGGAGGTAGTACTATAACACAACAATTGGTAAAAAATACATTTAGTGATGATGAAAATTCTGGATTTGCAGGAGTTGAAAGAAAAATAAGAGAAATGGCTCGTGCAATGAATGTAGAAAAAGTACTTTCTAAAACAGAAATACTAGAACTATATTTAAATAAAATATTAATGGGTGGAACTTACTACGGAGTTGGAACAGCAGCAGAATATTACTTTAGTAAAGATGTAAAAGATTTAACTTTAGCAGAATGTGCATATTTAGTTGCAATTAACCCTGCACCAAATGCGTATAAACCATTTAGCGAAGAAGAAAGCGATAAAGAAAAAATAAAGAATAAAACAAAAATAGTTTTAGCAAAATTCAAAAAAGAAGCTAAAGGATTAGAATATGATTTAACAGATGAAGCATACAATGCAGCTGTTGCAGAGGTTGAAAATGGATTAGCATTTAAAGAAGGAACAGTAGTAACAAGCTCAAATGTATATTCATACCATACAGCAGCAGCTATAGAACAAGCAATAAAACAACTTGCTGAAGAAAAAGGATTAACTGAAGATGCAGCAAAAACAGCAATGTATAATAATGGATACACTATTTATTCTACACAAATAAGCTCAATACAAGAGGCTATGCAAACAGAGTTTGCAAAGGATAAATATATAGTAAATGGTAAAGAAAAGAAAAGCGATGGAACATTATTAAATACTGGTCATACACAAGCTGCTATGGTAATAATAGAACCTTCAACAGGATATGTAGTAGGAACAATGGGAGGTTTAGGAACAGACTCTAATGCAACAGGTTATAACAGAGCAACAAGAGTAAGCAAGCAACCAGGTTCTTCTATAAAACCAATAGGTGTTGTAGCACCATCTTTAGAGAAAGGAATAATCACTGAAGCAACAGTATTTGATGATTCTAAAACAACATTTAAAGGAAACTACACACCACACAACTCAAGTTATGGATATGATGGATTAATAACAGTAAGAAAAGCAATAGAGGTTTCTTCTAATATAGTAAATGTAAAAATAATTTCTAAATTAGGACCAAACGAAGCTGCAACATTCTTAAGAAACATGAACTTTACAGGAGTTTCAGATGATGATATTGCATTATCTTTAGCATTAGGAGCAACAAGCGTATCTCCACTTCAAATGGCAGCAGCATATGCAATGATTGCAAATGATGGTGTATATATAGAACCAACTTTCTATACAAAGGTAACAGATTCTGATGGAGAAACAATACTTGAAGCTAAACAAGAGAGCAAGAAGATAATGACTGTAGAAAATGCATATATAATGAAAGACATATTAACAGCACCAGTTACTGGAAATGGTGGAACAGCAACAACTTGTTGGATAAAAGGAATGCAAGTAGGAGCTAAAACAGGTTCTACTGATGGATATAAAGATAGATGGCTTTGTGGAATAACACCATATTATGCAGGAGCTTGTTGGTTTGGATTTGACCTTCAAGAAAGACCACAAGGAATTAGTGGAAATGGAGCTGCAACAATTTGGGGAAATGTTATGAGAACTATTCATGCTGACCTAAAAGGCAAAAGCTTTACAAAACCAAGTGGAGTAGTTAGTGCTAAAGTATGTTTAGATTCTGGATGTGTAGCAACAGAAAGTTGCGAAAGAACTGCGTCAATGTATTTTGTAAAAGGTACTGTACCAGGTGCATGTGAAGGACATAAAAAATTGAAGATATGTAAAGAAACAGGCAAAATAGCAAATGAATATTGTACGGATATAGAAGAAAAAACATTTTTAGTAAAACCAGCAGCAGAAAATACAACATCGTGGACAACTGATGACGGAGGAAAATACGACATACCAACAGAAACTTGTGATACTCATAAAAAACCAGAGGTAAAAGAGGTAGAAATGCCAAATGTAGTAGGTAAAAAATCTGCTGATGCTAAAAAAATATTAGAAGATAAAAAACTAAAAGTAGAAATTGTATATGAAGAAGACAAAAAGAAAGATGATGGAATAGTATTAAAACAAAGTAAAGAAGAAAAAACAAAAGTAGCAGAAGGAACTACTATAACAATTACCGTAAATAAAAAAGAAAAAGAACAAGAAAAGCCAGAAAATACTATTACAAATACTGTTAAAAATGAAACAACTACAACTAATAGAGTAGTTTAGAAAAATATATAGCATATAACTTTACAATATTTAAATATTGTAAAGTTATAGCTTATATAAAGAAAGGAGAACAGACAGTGTTAAAACTTTATAATACATTAACAAAACAAAAAGAAGAGTTTAAACCTTTAGAAGGAAATGAAGTAAGAATATATACTTGTGGACCAACAGTATATAGCTATGCACACATTGGAAATTTTAGAGCATACGTATTTATGGATACCTTAAGAAGAGTTTTAAAATATAATGGTTATACATTAAAACATGTAATGAACATAACAGATGTAGGTCATTTGGAGTCAGATGCTGATGAAGGCGAAGATAAAATGGAAAAAGCAGCTAGAAAAGAAAACAAAAATCCATTAGAAATTGCAGCATATTATACAGATATATTTTTTAGAGATATGGGCAGACTAAATATAGATAAACCAGAGATAATAGCTAAAGCAACTGAACATATACCAGAAATGCTAGCTTTTGTAAAAAAATTAATAGAAAATGGTTATGCATATGAAACATCAAAAGGAATTTACTTTGACATTTCTAAACTAGATAAATATCCTGTACTTTCTAATAGAAAGTTAGATGACCAAATAGCAGGAGCTAGAGTTGATGTAGATACAGAAAAGAGAAATCCATACGATTTTGCATTATGGATAAAAGCACCTGAAAATCATATAATGAAATGGGAAAGCCCATGGGGACTTTCATATCCGGGTTGGCATATAGAATGCTCTGCTATGGGTAGAAAATACTTAGGAGATGAATTTGATATCCATACAGGTGGAGTAGACCATATACCTACACATCATGAAAATGAAATAGCACAAAGTAAAGGTTGCACAGGTAAAATACCAGCAAAAAGATGGATGCATGTTGAATTTTTACAAGTAGATGGCGGAAAAATGTCAAAAAGTTTAGGAAACACATATACATTAGACCAATTACAAGAAAAAGGAATAGAGCCATTAGCATATAAATTATTTTGCTATACAGCACATTACAGAACAAAGCTAAATTTTACATTTGAAGGAGCACTTTCTGCACAAAAATCATTAAACAGATTAAGAGAAGGATATTTAAAACAATTAGAAGGAACTCAAAAAGTGGAAAAAGAAGAGTTAGAACAATATAAAAATAGATTTATAGATGCTGTCAATGATGATTTAAATATGCCTCTTGCAATGGGAATAGTATGGGAAGTAATAAGAAACGAAAAGAAATCTAAAGATTTTGCTGACTTACTTTTAGAGTTTGATAAAATATTAGGATTAGATATAGAAAATTCTAAAAAATATTTAGAAGAACAAAAAACGATAGAGCTACCAGAAGAAATAACAGCTTTATTAGAAGAAAGAAAAACAGCAAGGAAAAACAAAAATTGGGCAGAATCAGATAGAATAAGAGATTTACTAGCACAAAAAGGCTACATTGTAAAAGACACTAAAGATGGGCAAGTAATAGAATAAGAGTATAAACACAAGACAAAAAAGAAGGAGGAACTTTATTGGAACAAATAAAAGGATATTAACTTAAGTTTGTTCCAATAAAAAATGAAAATGAAAAATAACAATAAAACATCATTTTTTACAAATGTAAAAGATTCTATTTGTAGCTTTGAAAAATATCCAGAAATGGCAACAAAACCAGCTACTACAATATATAAATATTTTATACAATTAATAGCTATTTTAACAGTTGTTATAACAATATTTAGTGTATATGATATTTCTAAAAAATTGAAAACAACTCTAGGAGTATTAGTAAACGATATCCCTGAATTTACTATAGAAAATAATGAGCTAAAAACATCTGATGACAAGGAAACAGTAGTGCAAAAATCTGATACCCTATTTAACCTTATAATAGTAGATTCAAATGAAATAGATGAACAAAAAGAAGAAAATTATAATGAATATCTAAAAAATAATAAAGTAGGTATAGCATTATTGAAAGACAAAGTGAAGATAAGTGTGGGATATACAATTGCTGAATATTCGTATGAAAATATTGTGAGTGTATACAATATAAATAGTAAACAACAAATATTAGACTATTTTAATACAAAAAATGTAATGATGATGTATGTAGCAATGTTTATAATGTTATTTATTTACTTATATTGTGCATACCTATTTAGTTCATTTATGGATGCTTTAATACTTGGTGCAATAGGATATGTAACAGCTTTAATATTAAAACTAAGAATAAGATTTACTGCAATGATAAAAATAGCAATTTATGCATTAACTTTGCCTATATTACTAAATTTAATTTATATTGTAGTAAATAATTTAACAGGTATAGAGGTAAAATATTTTGCAGCAATGTATATGGGAATAGCATATATTTATATAATTACAGCAATTTTAATGCTAAAAGCAGATTTAATAAAAAGACAAGACGAATTAAGTAAAATAATAGAAGAGCAAGAAAATGTAAAAAGAGAGCTCGAAAGAAAAGAAGAAGAAAAAAGGCAAGAAGAGGAAGAACAAAGAAGACAAGAACAGAGAAAAAAGGAAAAGAAAGAAAAAGAAGATGATGAGGAAGAAGGAGAACCTCAAGGAGAAAATGCTTAAAAAAGGGGCAAGTTAAAGAAAGGAACTTACTATGGACAAAGAAAAAAATAAAAAGGATAATAAATATTTAATAGTAGGAATAGTAGCAGCAATAATATTAGTAATATTAGCAGGAGTGCTAACATACGTATTAGTATTTAAAGATAAGGAAGACGACAAGAAAATTGCTTACACAGATTTAATTAAGCAAATTACAGATGGCGAAGTTGAAAAAATAGAAATGACAGTAGGAAGTACAAGCTTAAAGGTAAAATTAAAAAATATAGAAGAAACAAAAAATGCAATTGTACCTAATACACAAGCATTTATAGAATTAGTACAAGAGAAAGTTGCCGAAGGAAATAACATAGAGCTTATACAAAATCCACAAAACTTTTTAGTAGGCGCTAGAGAAACATTATTATCTTTAATGCCAACTTTAATAATGCTTGCTTTACTAATAATGATATTTAAAATGCAAGGATTAGGAGAAAAAGGCAAAGTATATGATTCTGAAACATCAAAAGAAAAAGTAAAATTTGATGATGTTGCAGGTTTAGACGAAGAAAAACAAGAAATGATAGAAATAGTACAATTCTTAAAAGAACCTAAAAAGTTTACGCAAATGGGAGCAAAAGTACCAAAAGGAGTATTATTATATGGAAAACCAGGTACAGGAAAAACATTAATAGCAAAGGCAATTGCAGGTGAAGCAGGAGTTCCATTTATATCTATGAGTGGTTCAGAATTCATAGAAATGTTTGCAGGACTAGGAGCTTCAAGAGTTAGAAAATTGTTTGAAAAAGCAAGAAAAATGGCTCCATGTATAGTGTTTATAGACGAGATAGATGCAATAGGTTCAAGACGTTCATCTGGAAATGGGGCAGAATCAGAAAACAACCAAACATTAAATCAATTATTAGTAGAAATGGATGGATTTGATACAGACGAAACAATAATCGTTTTAGCAGCTACAAATAGACCAGAAATGCTAGACAAAGCTCTTTTAAGACCAGGAAGATTTGATAGACAAATAACAATAAATCCACCAGACTTACGTGGAAGAGAAGAAATTTTAAAGATACACAGCAAAGGTAAGAAGTTTGCTGAAAATGTAACTTTAAAGTCAATTGCAGAAGATACAGCAGGTCTAACAGGTGCAGAGCTTGCTAATATATTAAATGAAGCAGCAATAATAGCAACAATAAATAATCATGAAGCAATAGAAAAAGATGATGTGGAAGAGGCATTCAAAAAAGTAACAGTAGGACTTCAAAAGGCAAGTAGAGTTATATCTGACAAAGATAAGAAACTAACAGCATATCACGAAGCTGGACATGCAATAGTAAGCAAATATTTAGAAACACAAGAACCTGTAAAAGAAATATCAATTATACCAAGAGGTATGGCAGGTGGCTATACAATGTATAAAACAAACGAAGACAAAAATTATATTTCAAAGACAGAAATGGAAGAAAGATTAATTGCCTTATTAGGTGGTAGAGCTGCAGAAAAAATTGCATTAAATGATATTTCAACAGGAGCAAGTAACGACATTGAGGTTGCAACTAAAATTGCTAAAGACATGGTAACAATATATGGAATGAGTGATGTAGTTGGAACAATATGTATAGATACAGAAAAAGATCCATACGAAATGCAATTACTTGGAGAAAAATATGCAGATGCAATAGGTGCAGAGGTAAAAATACTTTTAGATACAGCGTATTTAAAAGCGCAAACTTTAATTTCAAATCATATGGATAAATTACACGCAGTAGCCCAAACATTATTACAAAAAGAAACAATAACAGAGGCCGAATTCGAGAGAATTTTTGATGAACGTTAAAAAGGGACGCCCCTTTTTCGAAAAAATTTACTAAAAGGGACACTCCTATAGATAATTCATTATTATAATTCAGTATGTACATTTTTTATTAATAAAAATGTACATACTGTTTTTTACAAGAAATATGACAGAAATTTTACAATTAGATTACATTATTGTTATCTGTATTGACGTAAGATTTGTTAAATGCTAAAATTAAAGTGAAATTGATATGTAAATTTTGTTGCGATAAGTAGAAAAAAAGAGCAAAGGAGAAATGTTTAAAATAGAGTAGTGGAAAAACAGTAAGTGTATCAAGCATAGAAAATACAAAAACAACTCAAAACATAACAAAGAAAGGGGAATAACCAATGAGCAAAACACAGGAGAACAAGGCTATAACATTAATCGCGTTGGTAATTACAATAATAGTGTTAATAATACTAGCCGGAGTAGCAATAAACTTAAGTTTTGGACAAAATGGATTATTTACAAGAGCAAAGGCAGCAAGACAAGAATATAACACAGCAGAGGCAAAAGAAAGACTAGAGCAAGAAATATTAAACATACAAATACAAGCAGTAAAAGAAGGAAAAGAGTTTAATTTAAAATACTTAAACGAAAAGCTAGATAAAACAAAATATGAAATAACATTAGATGATGAAGAAAATCCAACAACAGCAGTAATAAAAGAAATAGCTTCAAACTTTTACTTAACAGTAGATAATAAATTAAAAGTAACAAAAGTAGAAGAAAAAGCACCAAGGCCACAATACGTAAAATTTAGTGAGCTAACATGGACAAGTGGAAAAGCAAGTGTAGAGCTAACAACAAAAGAAGCAGGAACAATAGAATATAAAGTAGGAAAAGACGGAACGTATCAAGCAGGAACAACAATAAGCAATTTAAGTAATGGAGATATAGTATATGTACGTATAAATAATAGTGGAACATATACAGAAGAAGAAACAAAAGAAATAAAAGATACAATAGAGCCAGAAGAATTTACAATAACAACATCAGATATAACATATGAAGGAGTAAAACTAACAGGAAGCACGCAAGACTATCAAACAGGAATAAAAGACTACATATATGTAGTAGCAACAGGAGATATAATAGTAAAAGAAATAAAAAATCAAACAGCAACAAGCTATGAGATAACAGGATTAAACGAAGAAACCGAATATGTAGTATATATGCTAGCATATGATAATGCAGGAAATGTAAGAAAGAGTAATGAAGAAACAATAAAAACAAGCAAAATGCCAGTAGCAAATAAATTTGGAGAATATATAGATTATCCAATAGACCTAAACGGAGATGGAGATACAACAAATGACTGGATGATATTTTATATAGCAGACGGAAATGCAGAAGGAGAAGAAGCTGGAGGAGCTTATGCAGATAATGTAGGAGATACATATATAATAGCAGCAGATTACTTAAAAAATACAGATAGTAGATTAAAATTAAGTCAAATGGGAACAGTAAGCAAAAACGGAGCATATAGTATATATTGGGCAGATACAAGTGCATTACCATCAACAGTACAAAAAACAGGAACAGAAAGCTTAACAGTGGCAGGAAGAACTAATACAAGAACAACAATAAATAAATTATTTATGCAAAATAAATTTGGAGCACTAAATAGTAATTACAATTCAAGAGCAGTATCAACATTAATAAATACAGCAAACTGGGATGGATATGTAAATACAAGCTATGCCGATTATGCAATAGGAGCTCCAACACTAGAAATGTGGGTAGCAAGCTGGAATGGAGTATATGGCGATAAATTAAAATTGTACACAAATAAAAGTGCAGACGGATATTATGTAGGAACAGGTTCAAACAGTACAACAAGTAATAGTCAAGATTTAGGAAAAGTAACAGGCTGGCAAAATAATACGCTATATTTTCCACATGGAAATACTAATTATGAAAATTGCGATGGAACGTGGTTGGCCTCTCCATCTAATGCTGGCAATAGATATTATTTGATGTATGTATATTATGATGGAAGGATTATTAACAATTTTTATGGTATGGGGGGGTTGTCTACCCGTCCTATAGTCCATCTAAAATCTGGGACAAAGTTAAAAAAGATTGATGAAGTATGGAAAATTCAAACAGAGCAACAATAAAATTTAAAATATTAAAAGAAGCAGTAACTAATTGTACTGCTTCTTTTTAAAACCAGAATTTTCTATTCAATTCTTTGTAATTTTCTGTACAAGGGAACGCTGTTTAAGTCCATAAGGTCCATCAGTGTTTTCGACTAATTATCTTTCCACCTAAATATTCTAAAATACCACTTGGTGAAGAAAAATTGAATTTTAAACTGTAGCTTTCAAGCATTTGTGTTTTTTGTTTGAATTTTTTGTTTATTTCGTTAACACCGTATTTTCCATCTCCTATAATAGGGTAGCCTATATGAGCTAAGTGTGCACGGATTTGATGAGTGCGACCAGTGTGTAAATTTACATCTAATATAGATGTGTTTTCTTTTGAGTTTTGACTAATTACTGTATATGATGTTATTATTTTTTGATATCCTTTTTTAGGAACATCAGAGATATATACTAAAGATTTTTTATTGTCTTTAAAAAGATATGCTGTAAGTGTTTTAGACTTGTCTTTTGGAATACCATATACTGTTGCTAAATAGTGTTTTTCGATTTCGTGATTTTTGAATTTATCAAGTAAGATATTTAAAGCTTCTTCACTTTTTGCAAATAAAACAAGTCCTGTAGTGTTCCTATCTAATCTATGACAAGGCTTAACAAAATCATTTACATATTTTTGACATTCAGTAGTTAAAGAATTTTCACCAGTAACCTCAATTCCACAAGGTTTATTAACGACTAAGATATTAGCATCTTCAAATACAATGTCTAAATTGATATTAGAGCCACATAATAATTCATCAGAAATAAATACTTTTATTTCGTCATTAGTGTGTATTTCAATATTATCTGAAATTCGTACATTATTTATTCTAATATCCTTTTTTCTAAGTGCTTTATATAAGGTTCCTTGCTTTAAATTAGGAAATTCATTTAATAAATATGGGCATATTTTTTTATTATTATCTTTTTCATGAACTTTTAAAATTCTCATAAATTTTCTCCTGTAAATCTATATTAATTATATAATTTGCAAATACATTTTTATAATATATTTTGCAGTCGACGTATTGAGAGGAAATTATTGTAGCAATTCTTATATAAATTTTACGGGGAAAGTTCATTTTTTGCAAAAAAATGAAAGGGTCCCGTCAAATTTATATTAGAATTTCTAGATAATTTAGCTCGAACGAGGAGACGAAAAAATATATTATAAAAATGTATTTGCAAAATTTAAATATTTATTTAAAGTATATAATAAAAAAAATCAAAAATCAATTGCAATTTAAAAATATATATGGTAGAATATGTCTTGTTAAGAAAAAATGAACTAAGGAGAGGGTATAAGAAATGGAAATTTTGAGAAACATAGTATTAGTAATATATTTAATAGTTTGTGTGGCATTAATAATAGTTGCTACAATGCAAACTAAGGATAGTCAAGGTGCATCAGGTACAATTACAGGTTCTACAACAAATAACTTTTTTGAAAAGAATAAAGGAAGAACAAAAGAAGGTAGATTAAAAAGAATAACTATAATATTAGGAATAGTATTTGTAGTATTAGCAGTTGTATTAGGAATTTTATATGTAATTTAGAATTTTAGATGGATGTAGTTTTACTGATACTACATCTATTTTTGTATATATAAGATTTTAGTTAATCAATTAATAACTAGAGAGGAAAGTGATTTTAGTATGGAAGACAAAGAAAAGCTTATTTTAGATTTTATGGCAGATGAACAATATGTTCCAATGAAGGCAAAAGAAATTGCAGATATTTTATGTGTTCCAAAAACAGAATATAAAAATTTTATGCAAGTAATGCAAAAATTAGAAGAAGAATATAAAGTACAAAAAAATAGAAAATCTAAATATAGATTAGTAGATAGCAATAAATACCTTTCAGGAGTGTTTAGAGCAAATGAGAAAGGATTTGGATTTGTAAAAGTAGACGGAATTGAAAAAGAAATATATATTGCTAAAAAGTATACAAAGACTGCTTTAAATGGAGATAAAGTACTAATAGAAATATTTGACGAATCAGAAGGAGTAAATAAAGAAGGAAGAATAATAAAAATTTTAACTCGTGATGTAGACACAGTTGTAGGAGTGTTTGTAAATAATAGAAACTACGGATTTGTAGTTCCAGATGATAGAAAATTAGGAACAGACATATTTATTTCTAAGAAAAATTTTGGTAAAGCTCGTAACAATAGCAAAGTACTTGTAAAAATTACCAAGTATCCAGAAAACGGTAAAAATGCAGAAGGAGAAATAATAGAGGTTTTAGGTGGAATAAATGAAGCTGGAGTAGATATGCTGTCTTTAATTAAAGAATATAAACTTCCTTATGAATTTCCAGAAAAAGTGGTAGAAGAAGCTAAAAAAATGGATGAAAATAGTATACAACAAGAAATTGCAGGGAGATTAGACTTAAGAAATGAAGAAATATTTACAATAGATGGAGAGGATGCAAAAGACTTAGATGATGCTGTTAATGTAAAAAAACTAGAAAATGGGAATTATGAATTAGGAGTTCACATTGCAGATGTAAGTAACTATGTAAAAGAAGGTTCAAACCTAGATAAAGAAGCAATTACAAGAGGAACAAGTATATATATGTTAGATAGAGTAATACCAATGCTTCCACGAGAACTTTCTAATGGAATTTGCAGTTTGAATGCTAAAAAAGACAGGCTAACTATTTCTGTTATAATGGAAATTAACAAAGAAGGACAAGTAGTATCATCACAAATTAAGAAAAGTGTTGTAAATGTTACTAGAAGAATGAGTTACAATGAGATATCTACAATATTAAAATATTTATATGGAGAAAATGAAGAAACAGAGGAAGAAAACGTAGAGGATGCAAAACAAAAAATAAATACATTAAAAAAGGATTTGAATCTATTAAATGAATGTAAGATCTATTTTAAGCACTTTGAAGAGATGGAAAAATTAGCTAAAATATTAAAGAAAAGAAGAGAAAAACAAGGCAGTTTAAACTTAGATATACCAGAAACTAAGATAATATTAGATGAAGATGGATTTGCAATAGATGTAAAAAAATATGAGCTAACTTTTGCCAATGAGATAATAGAGCAATTTATGCTTACTGCAAATGAAACTGTAGCAGAGACATTCTATTGGTTGCAAGCACCGTTTATTTATAGAGTACATGAAGAACCAGATGAAGACAAAGTACTTGAATTAAACAAATTTTTATATAATTTTGGTTATAAAATAAAGACAAGTAAAGGTAACATTCATCCAAAAGCCTTTGCAGAGGTATTAGAGGATATAAAAGGAAAAGAGGAAGAAAGGGTAATATCGACATTAATATTAAGAACTTTAAAAGTAGCAAGATATGAAAGTGAAAATAAAGGACATTTTGGAATAGCAAGTAAATATTATTGCCATTTTACATCACCAATTAGAAGATACCCAGACTTATTTATACACAGAGTAATTTCTAAATATCTAGAGAAGAACTATAATGTAGATGATCAAACATTAGAAAAATTTAGTAGTCAAGCAGCAATGTATGCAGACTCATCATCAGAAAGAGAAAAGGTTGCTCAAAAGGTAGAAAGAGATAGCATCGAAATTAAAAAAGCTGAATATATGCAAGATAAAATAGGAGAAGAATACGAGGCAATAGTATCTAGTGTAACATCATTTGGAATGTTTGTAGAACTAGAAAATACAGTAGAAGGATTAATTAGATTTGAAAATTTAGGTGATGAATATTTTATTTATGACGAAAATAGAAAGACTTTAACCGGAGAGCAAACAAAGAAGACTTACAAAATAGGTGACAAAGTCAAAATAAAAGTAATCAATGCAAATAAAATAACAAGACAAATAGACTTTGAAATTGTGACAGCTAATGATTGCAAATAGTAAATATAACAACATTGCTAAATATTATACAGAAAATAGAAAAAACAATTACAAGAACACCACCATAGGTGTTCTTTTCTTGTTTTATTTCATATAAACCGTAAGAAACAGTGTTACCAAAAATAAATAAGCTAGAAAGTATAAAAATAATACGAAACATTACATTTAACATATAAATAGCTCCTTTCAATACGTCGCCTTATTGCAAAGGCAATGAAATATATTTATATAATTAGTTTTTAATGAACATCTGAAAGTAAAAATCCAGAAGACATGTTACTATCTACATTTATGTTGAAAAATGCATTTTTATAATTAGAAAGCCAATCGTAGTTATCAAATTCTGTAGTTGTAGTAAAAGAAGAAAGAGCGAATTTCCCTAACCCATTTATGTCACTTTCAAATTCTTTAGAGGTTTTATATAAGTAGCTGCTTAGCTGAGTTTTCATATAACTATTTACAGCTTCAGAAATATTGTTTAAAACATTTGAATCCATATAATTAGAATCTTGTGAAATAGAATATAGTTTACCAGTAAAACAACAATCGATAGTAATATAGGGGGTGCCATTAATAATATTTACTTTTATTTTAGGTTTATTGTCATTTATCAAATAAACATCTAGGTATTTTTCAGAATTTTCAGGATTTGGTATAGTTATTAAAAAACCATTAACGGAGTCGCTTAAAATAGAGTAGCATACAGTTTCTATAGCTGTTAATTCACCAATTAATTTATCCTCTTTAAATACTGCAAGACCGATATTTTCTGAACCCCTTTTACCAGAAATACTAGTTTCGTTAGACTTTATATTGCCAGAATTTTCAGGAGAAGAAGGTGCATAAATGTCTAAATCATTTTCATTAGTAGAAATACTACCACCTAAAATAGCACAGGGGTTTGCTGTTTTTGATACAAGCAAATCAAAAAAACTACCAATAGTGATATTACTTAAATAACCAGTGTATTCACTAGAATTAGGAAAAATTTCGTAGTAAGTAGTAAATAAATTTTCTAGACTGGGTTTAGAATTTTCTAAGTAATATTTAGCATCTGTTTTAGTAATTACAATATTAGAAGAAGGTCTTATTTGTATATTATTTACTAAGGTGTATATATCATCTGCAATTCCTCGTACAGCAACTTTTTCAGAAAAGACAATTAACTTACAATGAGATAAGTTCAGCTCTTTTCCTAAATAACTGTTCATCAAATTAATTGCAGTAGATATAGAATAAGTTTCTACTGTATTAATAATTGGTATGTTTTCTGAAGAGGAACTTGCATTAGTTGAAGTAGTAGGTTTAGTAAATTGAAAACTGATTTTATAATTGTTGTTATCAGCTAAATCTATACCAATAGCATTAACGAATGCAAGATTGTCTATATTAAAGTATGTGTAAGAATCATGAAAAACCAATATTAACATAAGAATAATGACTAATATAAAAATTTTTTTAATTATTTTATAAATTTTAATCACCTACTTTTTTAGATTTCTTTTTCTTAATATTAGCAAAAACAAGTAAACCTATACAGAAAAAGAAAACAAATCCAATAACTAAACAAGGATGAATATATGTTTCAAAAAAATCTGAATAAGAATAATTTAATGGAATTAAAGAAATTCCAAAGGATAATATGCAAAACGGTGCAACTAGAGAATTTGTGTATTTTACTTTTGAAATTTTTTTGAAAATCATAATTGCAAATTTTATATAAATATTTAAATAGCAACCAAATGACATTATCCAAATAAGCAAAAGTAAGGATTCAAGTCTTTCAAAGAAGGAGTTGAATTGCAAAAAACGAGCAGCAGAATATAAAGGCATAATATCATTTGGTTCTCCTACAGAAGAAAACATAAATATAACAGATGCAATAGCTAAAATTAAATATATAATATGAAATATTATACTATAGATAGCTATCTTTTTAAATTGTTCAGGCTTTTTTAACAGAGGTGGCAAAAAGTACAAAAAAACGATACCTTCAAATGCATAAATGTTATTTAATCCAATAACAAAAGTATTGCAAAATCCTTTTCCAAGTATAGGAAATATTCTTTGAAAAGAGTATTTTGAAAAATTTCCAATAAAGAGGAAAAGAATGCTACAAAATACAAAAGTAGTAACAATCAAATTCGTTTTTATTGTGGAACTAAATTTTAAAGTACTTGAAATAAAAGCAGAAAGCACAAAAAAACAAAGCACATAAATTATTGCAGTCATCGGATAATACACTACTTTTAAACCTTCAGCAAATTCTCTAACTAATATACTAGAGGTTACTAGAAAGTATATGATAAATATAAAACCAAAAATATTTTTTAGAATAGAGCCACCTAAATATTCAGAAATATCGATAATGTCAAATCCGGGGGAATCTTTTAAATAAATGTACAATAAGTAGGCAAATAAGAAATGCAATAACCCCTATAAATATTAAATTAATAAAAATAGAAGACATAGTTGTAGCTATTAAGTTGGTAACGAGTGAGAGTATAGAATTAGAAATTAAGCTTACCAACGTAAGTGCAATACATTCTTTTGTACCAAGTTTAGAATCATTCATACATAAAATCCTCCATAATGATAGTTATAATATTATTTTTTACAAAAAAATGGAAATTATACCAAGTCTAAATAAATTGACAAAAATCTTGACTATGCTATAATAGGAAAGTAATAAGATATGTAGCATGGCATGGAAAAACTTAAAAATAGTAATATAGAACAGGAGACAAAAATGAACATAGGAATAGATATAGATAATGTAATATCAAACTTTGATGAAGAATTACTAAAAGAATATTTGATACATGATAAAGAATTAAGGAATACAGGTGTTATAAATGAAAATGCAGAGTATATTAGAAAAGGTATGTTTGACTGGACTGATGATGAAGAAAAGACTTTTTATAAAGAAAACATAGAGAGAATTGCTAAAAATTTAAATGCTATTAAAGGTGCGAAAGAATACATAGAAAAGCTACACGAGGATGGACATTTAATTTATATTATCACAGGAAGAGACAATGGAGAATATTCAGAACCTTATAAAATGACAAAAGAATGGCTTGATAAAAATTACATTTATTATGATAGTTTGATATTAACAGATGCTTATGATAAACATGCAAAAGCCGAAAAATGTTTAGAAAATAATATTGATATTATGATAGATGATTCAGTAAGTATTTGTAACAATTGTATTGAAAATGGAATAACTACAGTTTTAATGGATAAAACCTTTAACAGATATTCAAACTTGCAAAGAGTTAAGAGTTGGAAAGAATTTTACGAATATATTTCAAATTATAAAAAAGAAAAGATAAATGTGATTTTAGATACAGACACATATAATGAATGTGATGATCAATTTGCACTTACATACATGCTAAATAGTCAAGATGTATTTAATATAGAAGCTATTACGGTAGCTCCGTATTCTCATAAAAGGCAAAATATGTCTGTTAAAGAAGGACAAGAATTAAGTTATAATGAGATATTAAAAATTTGCAAATGGTTGAATTATAAAGCAGATAATAAAGTGTTTAAGGGAGCAGAAGATTATATATGTAATGGATATAATCAAAATAATGATGCAGTCAATAAAATAATAGAAATTGCATTAAAAAATGATAAAACTTACATTATGGCTATAGGAGCAATTACCAATGTTGCACTTGCTATAAAAAAAGAACCTGCAATAATTGATAAAATAGAAATTATATGGTTAGGTGGAAATGAACTAGATTATAAAGATAATTTAGAATTCAATTTTAGACAAGATATTGAAGCTGTTAGAATAGTATTTGAGTCAAAAGTTAAACTTACTATATTACCTTGTAAAAATGTTGTATCAGATTTAAAAATTGATATTAATACATTGAGAGAAAAATTAGCAAATAAATCAGAACTTTGTAATTACTTGATTGGTAGATTTTATAATGATGGATATCATGGAATACAAGAGGAAAGAGTAATATGGGATATAGCAGTTATTGCATACATGATAAACAAAAAATGGTTTAAAAGTGAGAGTATAAGTTGCCCTAATATTAAAGAAGATACATCTTATGAACTTACTAAAAACAGACATAATATAACATTTGTAACAAAAGTAGATAGAGATAAAATATATAAAGATTTATTTAGAAAGTTGGGATAATGAGATGAAATTAACAAGTGAAGAAGCACGAAATCTATTAGAAATAGCAAGAAAAACAACAAACGATGATAGATGGATAGGACATTGTTTATCTGTTGGAAATAGTGCTGGAAGAATTGCTAAAGCACTAGAAGAAAAAGGACATAAAGTAGATATTGATAAAACAATAACTTTAGGTTATCTGCATGATATAGGAAAATATAATGGGGAATCACATGGACATGTTATGAGGGGATATACTTATTTAAAAGATAATGGATATGATGAAGAATATTGTAATGTGTGCTTAACTCATTCATACTTAAATAATGATGTCACTTGTACTGCAGGAGGAGGGCCAAAACCAGAAGATAATCCATTCTTAACAGACTTTATAAAAAATCATGAATATACAATAGAAGAAAAAATAATAAATTTATGTGATTTGATGTGCCCACAAGAAGGAAAAATATATACAATAGATAA
>CAKPFO010000034.1 GCA_934153805.1 uncultured Clostridia bacterium
ATCCACGTTAGTTAAGTTAGCTGTTCGAACGTTAGTGAGTTACAGATAATTTATGCGTAGTAAAACGAAAAAGGTGAGTTTTCTTAGAAGATGGTTATGGAAGAATTAGATTTTCTTAGCGAGGAATGAGCTTAGAAAATTTTATTATAGAACCAAAAAAATTAGATAGAGGTAAAAGAGCCTACAATATACTCTTTTACCTCTGTTTTTATAAGTAAAAACGAAACTGTGAAAAATCTAATTAACGTAACAGTCGAAGCCATGTAAGTAATACTTTTTCTGAAAATGACAAAACTCCGATTTTTTTAATATTATTTTGTGCAACTAAATTTACGCTGCTTATGGTAGAACCGTTAAGATTATAGGAAATTTGCCCTAAACGTTGCCCTTTAGAAATAGGAGCAGAGATGTTATTTTCTATAGTTAATATTTCCTCTATATTTTTATCTTCACCTTTTTTTATTAATGTGCCTGCATTTTCTTCATATACTAAATTTAATGAACTGTTAACACCTTTATTTATTTCAACATTTTTTAGAACATCTCCGGCGTTAGCAAATTGCTTGTAGGTATACGTACTAAATCCGTAATCTAACAATTTTGAAGCTTCTGTAAAACGTACGGCGCTTGAAGGAGCCTTCATAATAACAGCAATTAAAGAAAGACCGTCTCTAGTAGCACTTGCTGATAAATTAAATAATGCAAGAGATGTAGAACCTGTTTTTAAACCAGTTGCTCCTTTATAATTTCTAATTAATTTGTTAGTATTAACAAGCTCTGATTTACCCTCCCTTAAGCTATCCATCCAAATAGTTGTATAATTTGTTATAGTAGGATGTTTTAATAAAAGTTCACGAGACATTAAAGAAATGTCATAACTAGAAGTTACATGACCGTCAGTGTCTAAACCGTGACAATTTTTAAAACAAGTATCGTTCATGCCAAGTGCTTTTGCCTTTTGATTCATTTTTTCGACAAAACTATCTACAGAACCTTCTAAATATTCTGCCATTGCAACTGTACAATCATTAGCAGAAGCAACGCAGATAGCTTTTAACATTTCGTCCACTGTTAGCTCTTCTTTAACATCTAACCATATTTGTGAACCACCCATAGAAGCAGCATTTGTACTACAAGGAATTTTAGTAGATAATGTAATTTTACCACTATCTAGAGCTTCCATAATTAGCAAAAGTGTCATGACTTTTGTAACAGAAGCAGGGCGGAGCTGTTCATGTGAGTTTTGTTCATATAAAATTTTTCCAGAGTTTTGCTCTATTAGAATTGCACTGCCACAGTCTAAATTTAAGTTGGTACTCACATCAGTCGTAGAGAGCTGACCGCGAAGTTTCTAAAGCTTGAGTCCATACATAGCTTTCAGAGTAGCAAACTGGTAAAATATAAATGGAAAATAGTAAGACAATTAATATAAAAGGTATAAATTTACGCATATAAAGACCTCCTGACATAGTTAAATGTATTCGTATATATACGGTATTATTACAGTTAAATTAAAATAAAATATATTTTTTTGAAAAACCCGTGTAGATGCTGAGCATCGCAAAAAGCCATTCAAAAGAATGGCTTTTTTAGTTTGTCAAGTTGAAAAATATGGGGCTTATTTAAGACCCTATATTTTCAACTTTAACAATAGTTGCAACAATGTTTTTATCATCTGTAGATAAATTAATTTTTACTTTATAATCATTATCATTTCTAAACTTAAAATCTAAAGAACCATAAGAAACAGCGGCATCTTTACCATCTGGAACATAAGTAACATCTTTACCATGCTCGTGGCGTTCTAAAACAGTAAGAGTAGGAACTGCAAGAACAGCATTGTATAATGTACTACTTACCTGACAATTTCCGCCACCAATACCATTTTCAGAATGGTGATTTATAATAACTTTTGCTTCTTGATAGCCCTTTTCAGCTGTTGGTTTACCAACTATGTTGTTAAAAGAAAAAGTATCACCGCTATTTATAATTGTACCATTAAGAACATTGCAAGTAAGTCTAATATTTGTAAGCCTTCCAGCAGAATTATCTTTTATAACAGTAGAAAATGTTGCGAGTTGGGTTTCTACTGGAGCAGAAGGAGTAGTGGTATTAGTTTGAACATTTGTAGATGTTCTACTTGCAGATGTAGAGTTTTCTACTGTATTTGTAGTTTTTGAAATTTGATTATTAGACTTATTATTGTTAGATACATAAAAATAGATAATAGCTCCAATAATAACTACAAGAATTAAAATTATTAAAATATAATTTGATTTTTTCATGGCATTATAATATCCTTTTACAAAATTTTATTATTATTATGTACAAAATAAATGTATATATGTATTTTTTTACGTATACCACTTGAAATCCTTGAAAAATGTGATATAATAAGAAAGCTAATTAAGAATAGTTGAAAGGAAGAAACGGAAATGAGTATAAAAGTAGAAAAAACAGAAAACAATAATGAATTAAAATTAAGCTTTACAATTGAAGCTGCAAAATTTGATGAAGCAATTCAAAAAGTATATGCTAAAAGTGCACACTATTTTAATATCCCAGGATTTAGAAAAGGAAAAGCTCCTTATAAAATAGTAGAAAGACAATACGGTGCACAAATATTCTATGAAGATGCTTTTAATGAAGTCGCATCAGAAGAATATGAAAAAGAATTAAAAGAAAACAACATAGTTGCAGTAAGCAGACCACAAATAGACATTGAACAAATGGAAAAAGGAAAAGATTTAATATTTACAGCAGTTGTTCAAACAAAACCAGAAGTAAAATTAGGAAAATATAAAGGTATAGAACTAGCAAAAGTAGAGTATACTGTAAAAGATGAAGACATAGATCATGAATTAGGTCATATGGCAGAAAGAAATGCAAGACTTGTAAATGTAGAAGATAGACCAGTAGAAGCTAACGATACAACAGTTATCGATTTTGAAGGATTTGTTGATGGAGTAGCTTTCGAAGGTGGAAAAGCAGAAAATCATGAATTAGTAATAGGAAGTAACACATTTATTCCAGGATTTGAAGACCAAATAATCGGTATGAAAATAGGAGAAGAAAAAGATATAAATGTTACATTCCCAGAAGAATATTTCTCTAAAGACTTAGCTGGAAAAGAAGCAACATTTAAAGTAAAATTACATGAAATAAAGAAAAAAGAATTACCAGTAATGGATGACGAATTTGCAAAAGACGTAAGTGAATTCGATACATTAGACGAATTAAAAAATAGTATAAAAGAAAAATTAGAAGAACAAAATGCATCAAAAGCAAAATATGAAACAGAAGAAGCTGCAATAAAAGCAGTATCAGAAGCTACAGAAATAGACATTCCATCAGGTATGATAGAAACAGAAACAGATAACATGATAAAAGACATTGAACAAAGATTATCATATCAAGGACTAAAATTAGATCAATATCTTCAAATAATGAATAAATCAGAAGAAGATATGAGAAAAGAATTAGAAGAGCAAGCTAAAATAAGTGTAAAAACAAAATTAGTTATAGAAGCAATAGTAGCTGCAGAAAAAATAGAAGCAACTGAAGAAGAAGTAAATGCTAAACTAGAAGAAATGGCTACTATGTATGGAAGCACAGTAGAAGAATTAAGCAAAAATGAAAGCTTAAAACTATACATAGAAGAAACAGTTAAATCTGAAAAAGCAGTAGCATTCATAGTAGAAAACGCAAAAATAAAATAGAAAATAAGGGGGAAAGTTAGGGGTAAAAGTTGTTTAAATAAAATGATTTATTTGCCACTAACTTTTTACGTAAAAAAGTAAACTTAAGATATAGTAAGGAGGAAAAATTATGTTAGAAAACAGTTTAGTTCCATATGTTATAGAACAAACAGCAAAAGGAGAAAGATCATATGATATTTTCTCAAGATTATTAAAAGATAGAATTATATTTTTAGGAGAAGATGTAAATCCAACATCTGCAGGTTTAGTAATTGCACAATTACTTTTCTTAGAGTCAGAAGATCCAGATAAAGAAATATTCTTATACATAAACAGCCCTGGAGGTTCAATTACAGATGGTATGGCAATAGTAGACACAATGAACTATATTAAATGCCCTGTATCAACATTCTGTGTAGGTATGGCAGCAAGTATGGGAGCAGTATTACTAACATCTGGAGAAAAAGGGAAGCGTTTTGCAACTCCAAATTCTGAAATATTAATACATCAACCATTAATAGGAGGAAATGGAATTTCAGGACAAACTACAGAAATAAAAATACATGCAGACCATATGGTAAAAACAAGAGAAAAATTAAACAAATTATTAAGTGAAAGAACAGGTCAACCTTTAGAAGTAATCGAAAGAGATACAGAAAGAGATAATTATATGACTGCAGAAGAAGCACTTAAATATGGACTTATCGATGGAATACTAGAAAAAAGAAAATAGAAATTATGTAGTTAAAGCTTTTATAGAATAGGAAGGTAATATAACTTTTCTATTCTATAAAAATAATTTGATATATAGACAAGTAACCAAAGTAAAACAATTTAATAAACTATAGTAGTTTATATAGATAAAAGGAGATATTAATGGCAAAGAATGATAAAAGTATAAGATGTTCATTTTGTGGAAAAACACAAGAAGGTGTAGATAAAATAATAGCAGGTCCAGGAGTATATATATGCAATGAATGTATAAAAGTATGCTCTAGCATAATAGAAGGAGAGGTATATGATGATGCAGAAATAACATATACTTTGAATGATGAAAAAGAAAAATTACCTACACCAGCAGAAATAAAAGAAATACTAGACAGCTATGTAATAGGTCAAGATGAAGCTAAAAGAACTCTAGCAGTAGCAGTATACAATCATTATAAAAGAATTAGAAATCCACAAAAAGATGATAATGATGTAGAAATTCAAAAAAGTAATGTATTACTATTAGGACCAACAGGTTGTGGAAAGACAATGCTAGCACAAACTTTAGCAAAAATATTAAAGGTTCCTTTTGCAATAGCAGATGCAACAACTCTTACAGAAGCTGGATATGTTGGTGAAGATGTTGAAAACATACTTTTAAAATTAATTCAAAATGCAGACTATGATATAGAAAGAGCTGAAAAAGGAATTATATATATAGATGAAATAGATAAAATAACAAGAAAATCTGAAAATCCATCTATAACTAGAGACGTAAGTGGAGAAGGTGTTCAACAAGCTTTACTAAAAATAGTAGAAGGAACAATTGCTTCTGTACCACCACAAGGAGGAAGAAAACATCCTCATCAAGAGTTAATTCAAATTAATACAGAAAACATATTATTTATATGCGGAGGAGCTTTTGAGGGATTAGATAAAATTATAGACGAGCGTACAGGCAAGAAAGCAATAGGATTTGGAGCAGAGGTAAAAAGTGCAAAAGAGGTTGATAAATACAAGATATATGAACAACTATTACCACAAGATTTACTAAAGTTTGGATTAATACCAGAGTTTGTAGGAAGATTGCCTATAATTGCAACACTAAAAGAGTTGGACAGACAAACATTAATAGATATAGTTACAAAACCTAAAAATGCAATTGTAAAACAATATAAAAAATTGTTTGAACTAGATAATGTAGAACTAGAATTTGAACCAGAGGCACTAGAAGCAATAGTAGATAAAGCAATAGAGAGAAAAACAGGTGCAAGAGGTTTACGTTCTATAATAGAAGATATTATGAGGGATATAATGTTTGAAATTCCTTCAAATCCTCTAATTAGAAAATGTATTATTACTAAAGGTACTGTTGTAAATAAAGAGGCACCAAAAATTATAATAGATACAAACAAAGAAGTGCCAAAAGCAAAACAAAAGGTGGAAAGAAAAACTACTAATAAAAAGACAGAAACTGCATAAAATGACCGAAGGACCTACGTAGCATATTCTACGTAGGTCTTTGACATGTCAACATTTGGTAAAAAAAGTAAATTTTCTTGATATTATGTCAAACTTATGCTATAATGAGTGTATATGTGATAGTATGACAAAAAAGTGCAAATTTGCACCAAAACGATATTTTTTAGTAACTAATATTTTCATTTTAAATCAATATGGAGGGAAAACAGTATGAAGAAAATGAAAAAAATGAAAAAAATGAAAAATTTGTTAACAGCGATTCTTTTAGTAATCTGTGTTGCTTCTACAACTTATTATATATATATAAAATATAATGAATATCAGGAGCAAAAGAAAATAGAAGAGCTAAAAGAATACACTGAACAGACACAAGCATCCACAGAGTACAAAGGCGAGGAACAAAGCAGTGAGCCGACTATTAGTGAGGAAGAAAGCACAGAATTTATGGAACCTGAAGAAAAGAAAATTCTTCCACAATACGTTAGGTTATATGCGGAAAATGAGGACTTGTATGGTTGGCTAAAAATTGAGGGTACAGTAATAGACTATCCAGTAATGTATACGCCAGAGTCTCCGGAGTATTATCTTCATAAAGACTGGAATAAAGAAGATAGCAATCAGGGACTGCTATTTGCAGATGCAAGAACAGATATGGACGAGACTGAAAACACTATTATATATGGTCATTGCATGAAGAACCGGACAATGTTTGGCTCTCTAAAAGACTATAAAGATAGTAGTTTTTATGACGAACATAAGTATATTGAATTTGATACAATATACGAAAAAGCAACCTACGAAATAGTGAGTGTATCAAAAGGAATAGCTTATTACGAAAAAGAACCAGAAAATGAGTATTTGTATTATAAACATACAGAGCTCGATACAGAAGAAGCATTTGATGCATACATTCAAAATGCTAAAAATAATGCATACTATGAGACAGGAGTTACAGCAGAATATGGTGACAAATTAATAACTCTATCTACATGTGACTACTGGACTAAAAACGCAAGATTGTACATAGTTGCTAAAAAAATATCGTAAAAAACAAAGACCAGCTTATAATGAGCTGGTCTTTGACTATATGTGCCAGACATGGAATTAATCTTACTGGTGAAAGTCCAGCCACAGGTATTTCCGCTAAGTGTAGTGAACCACAAGTCGAAAATTTTATTACATTGCTTAATCGTGTAAAGAAATTTTATAAATGTTCTTATAAACTAGTTGAAGCTAATAATAGTATTAATTTCTAATATTTAAATTTGAAAATTAGTTCTAATTTCTGCATTTTAGAATAGAATCAAATAAGAAAGTAAATTAAAGTATAAAAGTAGAACAAAAGCCTCACAAAGATAGATTTATTTGTATATTAGTTTTTTGAGAAAGGAATGTGATTCAAAGTGGAAAAAGTTGGAGATAATGAGTTTGTAAAAAATTTAAAGAGAATTATAAAAGGTGATATTATAGCCATAATAATAACATTAATTTTATTACTTATTTTTGCAGTTGTACTAACATATACATCAGTACCAGAAAGCACAATAAATCCTGTAATAATTGTCATATCAGCAGTAAGCATTCTGGTGGGAAGCAGTATAAGTACATTAAAAATAAAGAAAAAAGGACTTATAAACGGCTTTTTTGTAGGACTAATTTATATACTTGCAATTTATATAATAGCAAGTATAACAGGAACAGGGTTTATGCTAAATATTGCTGCTACTATTATGGTTGTAGCCTCAGTTTTAGCAGGAATGTTAGGAGGAATAATAGGAGTAAATTTATAATAATTTTTTTTCAACCAATTTGTAAAAATGGGTTGAATTTTTTTATGTTTTAATATAGAATTATGGAGTAATGGAGGAACATATGATAACTTTTGAAGATGTGAAAAATAATAACGAAGTCCAAGAACTTGTTGCAGGTGCGCAAAAACAAATGGAAGCTATTGGATACACAGAACACTCTATTAGACATATATCTATAGTTTCTAGTAGAGCTGCGAGAATTCTAGAAGATTTGGGATATCCGAAAGAAAGGATTGAACTTGCTAAAATAGCAGGGTACTTGCATGATATTGGAAATTGTGTAAACAGAGTTGACCATGCTCATTCAGGAGCAATACTTGCTTACCAAATTTTAAAAGACATGGGAATGCCAGTGAAAGAAAGAGCAGAGATTATGATGGCAATTGGAAACCATGACGAGCAAACTGGAAATGCAGTAAGTGATATATCAGCTGCACTAATACTTGCAGATAAATCTGATGTTCATAGAGATAGAGTTGTAAACCAAAACATGTCAACATTTGATAAACATGACAAAGTAAATTATGCTGTAACAAATGCAGATTTTAGAATAAATAAGGAAACAAGAGTAGTTACGCTAGACTTAACAATAGACACTAACATATGTCCTGTGCTAGACTATTTTGAAATTTTTATGGACAGGACTATGATGAGTAAATATGCTGCAAAATTTTTAAACATATGGTTTGAATTGGTTATAAATGGTACAAAATTATTATAACTGGAAAAAAACAATAGACAAAGAAAGGAATTAAAAAAATGAAAACAAACAAAGTATTAAGAACAAGTTTAATTGTAATGGTAATAGTATTACTAGTATTAGTATCTTTTATAGGTATATATGTAAAAGATAAAGCAATGATGAAAAACATTGTAAAAGAATATCAATTAGGAATGAATTTAGGTGGTTCAAGACAAATTGAATTAAACGTAAATACTTCTACAAAAACAATAAAATATGATGCAGAAGGAAAAGAAATAGCAAGTACAGACAAAACAACAGAAGCAGCTACAACAGAAGAAAAGAAAATAAATGAAGAAGATGTACTTACTACAGAAAATTATAAACAAGTAAGAACTATTTTAGAAAAAAGATTGAAAAAAATGGGGTTAGCTGAATATGAAATAAGACAAAATACAGAAGACGGAAAGCTAGTTATAAATATCCCCGAAAACGATGAAACAGATAACATAGTTGCACAATTACAATATCAAGGTAAATTTGAAATAACAGATAATGATACAAATGAAGTATTAATGACTAATAGTGATATAAAAAGTGCAAAGGCTGGTTATGGAACAACATCATCAGGAACAACAAGCATTTTTGTTAGTATTCAATTTAATAAAGAAGGAACAGAAAAATATAAAGATATAACAAAAACATATGTTGAAACAAAAACAACTAATGAAAGCGGAGAAGAAACAACAAATACAAAGAAAATCGCTTTAAAATTAGATGATACAACATTACTTACAACATATTTTGACCAAGAAATTGATAACGGATTACTACAATTAACAGTAGGTTCAAGTAGTTCAACAACAACTACAGAAGAATTACAAGAAAGCTTACAAAGAGCTAATAGCTTAGCAGCACTATTAGATTGTGGAAAAGTACCAGTTGTATATGAGGTAGCACAAAACAGATATGTAGAGTCTGAAATAACAACTCAAAATATTCAAATATTCATATGTTTAATTATAGTAGCAGTAACAGCAAGTATGATATATTTAGTTATAAAATACCAAAAAGAAGGTATATTATGTGCAATATCTTTAGTAGGATTTATAGCTACTCTATTATTAATAATAAGATGTTTTAATGTAGTTATGACTCTTGAAGGAATAATTGCTATGATAGTATCTGTAGTATTATTCTATGTAACTTTAATAGAAATTTTAAGAAAATCTATGAAAATACAAGAAACAGATGTAGCATTTAAACAAGCAATTAAAAAATCTATAATAATATTAATACCAATATACTTAATTGCCCTTGTATTTACATTTAATAGTTGGCTTACAATATCAAGCTTTGGAATGGTAATGTTCTGGGGAATAACACTTAATATAATATACAATTTTGTAATTACAAGAACATTATTAATAGATGCAAAAAACTAAGGAAAGAAGGTACATTAAATGAAGAAAAAAATACTTATAGCAGTTATGGCATGTATAATTATTGTAGGGTTTGCAATGATAGGATTTGTAGGTTTAAACTTTGATATTAATTATACAGATAATAAAGAAATTGATATATATTTAGGAACACAATTTGAAATTAGTGATATACGAGGACTTGTAAAAGAGGTCATTGGAAATGAAAGAGCAGTTATTCAAAAAGTAGAATTATATGAAGAAATTGTTTCTATAAAAGTAAAAGAAATTAGTGATGAACAAATTGAACAATTACTTACAAAAATAAATGAAAAATATAACTTAGAAATAAAGAAAGACGATATAACTATTACTAATAATCCAAATTTAAGAGGAAGAGATTTAGTAAAACCATATATTTTACCAATTGCTATATCTGTAGTTCTAGTACTAGTATATGCAGGAATTAAATTCTACAGAGTAAATAGCATAGAGGTTATTTCAAAATTAATAGGTTTAAATATAATTGCACAACTATTTTACGTAAGTGTGCTTGCAATAACAAGATTACCTGTAAATAGATTAACTATACCAGTTTCTATAGCAATATATATTGCGACAACATTAGCAGTAACAATAAATTTTGAAAATAAAGAGATTGTAAAAGAAAAAAAGAAAAACAAATAATATGAAACAAAATAGACATTTCTAATATACTATATATAGGAATGTCTATTTTTGTTGCATAGAAAAAATTAGAAATTTTCCATGTATATAAAAATGTTGCAAAATATTTTATCAAAAGACTTTTATCCGATATTAGCTGTGGGTTACCACAAGTAAAGAAAGGAAAGAAAAAATATGAGAATTATACAAAAAATAAAGGAAACTTTATATAGATATAGAGGGGGCATGTACGAAAATATCGATTATGAAAATGCACAAATAATAATGAAAAACAATAAACAAGCAGTGTTACTAGATGTGCGAAGTCCACAAGAATATAGAGAGGGGCATTTGCCAAATGCGATAAACATACCATTATATGATATAAAACAAAAAATTGAGAAGCAAGTACCAGACAAAGAAGAAACATTAATTATTTATTGTCAAACAGGCAACAGGAGCAAGAGTGCAGCCGACATATGCAGTAAAAAAGGATATACTAGCATATACAATATAGCAGGAGGCTTAGATGAAATTTCCTAAAAGGGACGCCCTATTTTCGAAAATTTTTATAAAAAGGGACACCCCTTCAAAATTTTTTAGGAAGAGGGGTGTCCCTTTTAGCAATTTTTTTTGAAAAAGGGGCGTCCCTCTTAGAAAATTTTTTCGAAAATAGGGCGTCCCTTTTAGTTGTGCTGTGGTATGTTGTTTAAAATTTTGTAAGTTCTGCAGATGTTACAATCTTCTCTACATATATATATTCTAGATTCAAATATTAATTTTAATGTGTTTATAAATTCATCTTCATAGCCAACTATATGAATTTCTATTCGTTTAGGTAAAAATGTTAATAATGCATTTAAAGCATAGTCATTAGAAGAGAAGGATATGTCAGATAAATATTTTGCATTAAATACATCATCTGTAAGTGATATTACATTTTTGTCTTTATCGAGCAACAATGATTCTCCATTTATATAAATTAAATGTATTAAGTCTGTTTCTGATTCTTTAGAATTTATATATAATTTTAGTAAATTTATAAATTCATTGTATTCTTTTTCTACGATGTATTTATTTACCGAATAATCAACAATGTCTTCTATAGTACGCATATAGTCTTCTAATCTAAAGTTTACAAATCCATCTAATATCATGGACTTATTATCAGAAATATATTTTAAAACTGATGGCCAAATCTCTTCTTTTCTATATTTAAAATTATTATCGTCATCTAATGTTATAGAGTCATAGCAAATTTCTTCAATCGATTTTTTTTCTGAATTGTCAAAGTAGAAATAATTAAAGTTTAATGTTCTTCGTATTAAACCAGGTTCATAAAAAGATATTATGCAATCTGTAAGTATATTAGATAAAACTGACATAAATAAAGGAAGATTATCACCTGTATAGTGAATGATTACATTATTATACAATTTAAATTTTCTATTTATAAAATATATATTATCCAGAGTGGTTGTATCTAAACATTCTAGCAGATAGTTTACTATTTTAACGTTGTTTGTTTTTATACAAAAAGATTTCATGAAAAAATCCCCTTTCATTATATATGTAATAGTATCTACTAAAAAAGTTCTAGATATACATATTTTATTCGTGAGGGGGATTTTTGGTAACTTGGTTATATGTTTTTAAAAATATATTTTATAATCTATTTCAGGGAAGATACAATCTTTTTCTTCTATAGAAGATAGAAAGCCTTCGTCTATGTTGTTGGTTTTAATAGAGTCATATAATTTATTAAATCTACCAACATGATCTTTAATTCTTTTTTTGGCGTAATCAACCATGGTTCCATTGGTTATAATAAATAGCCAATCACTACTTTGAGCTAAAAGAACTTCTCGTGCACATTGATTTAAAGCTCTTATTTTTAATTTGTCGGTTTCATCAATATATGTATGTGCTAGAAAAACCATTTTATCTCCAATATCATGCAAATGCTTATGAGCATAGTCATTTGTTTCGTTAAGCCATACTTCACTGTATCCATTAGCACCCCAACTAGAACGACAAGGGGTACACACTTGAATTTCTGGAAATTTGTCTATATATTCACCAGGGGTAATTAGTTCAAATTCACTTTGGTCATAATATATTTTTTTGAATAATATATATAACCAATAAGGACCTTCATACCACCAATGACCATATAGTTCTGCATCATATGGACACAAAATTATAGGTGGCTTGTCCATATATTTACGTGCTTTTTCAATTTGTGCAATTCTTGAATTTAAGAAATGTCCTGCTTGCATTTGAGCAGAATCTTTAGCCCATTGTAAATTATATATATCTTTTTCACAATTTTTTCCGGTTATTCTGTGATATTTTATTCCTGTATGAACACGCACTCCATTAGAAGCAATATATGGTTTTATATAGTCGTAATCAGCATCATAGCCGATGTCTCTATAAAATTCACGGTAATTGTAATCACCAGGGTAACCATTAATAGAACTCCATACTTGTCTAGAAGATTCCATATCTCTACCGAAAGCAACTAGACCTTCAGGTGAGACAATAGGAGCATAAGTGCCATAAATTGGAGTAGGGTTTGCATATAAAATACCGTGAGACTCGACAATTGCATACTCTATTCCGTATTCTTTTAAATATTTATCTGATTCTGGTACATAACCACATTCTGGAAGCCAAATTCCACGAGGTTTTTTACCAAAATATTTTTCATATGTTTGAACTCCTACAGCTATTTGTGCTTTCACTGTTTGCTCTGTAACATATAAAATAGGAAAGTAACCATGTGTGGCGCCACAGGTAATTATTTCTAAAACACCAATGTCCTGAAAATGTTTAAATCCGTTTATAATATTACAATTATACACATCTTTAAAAATGTGTAAATCATTAGAATATCTATCAAAATAATATTTTGATAATGTATTTATTCTTTCATCATCTTTAGTTCTTATTATTTCCTTTTTAGCAAGTTCAATGTGTTTATTTAAATATTTAATGTATCTTTCTTGCAAAAGCTTGTTATCAAGCATGTTTAGAAGAGGAGGAGTCATCGACATAGTTATTCGAAAGTTAACCTTTTCCTCAACTAATTTTTGGAAATTTAAAAGAAGAGGAATGTAGGTTTCCGAAATAGCTTCGAACAACCATTGTTCCTCTAAATAATCTTCGCTTTCAGGATGATGTATAAAAGGTAGATGTGCATGTAAAACAAAACTTACATATCCTTTAGGTGTACTCATATAAAAATTCTCCTTTGTAAATTATTTAAAACTAAGATGAAGGTAAATTTTTTAAGTTTAGTCTATCAAAACTAAATACTTCATCTTTATATAAATTCTCGTAAAAATCTTGTACGTTGTAGATTTTACCAATTTTAGTAAGGAAAGAAATTGAAATATCCTTTCTAGTAGTGACATTAGTCTTTAAATTTCTAAAATATACATTATTAGTTAATTCTTCAAATAAAATATGGTCATTAGGAGCAATAATATCGTTTGAAGAAGTAATTCCTAAATAATCATTAATCTTAGAATATTCGTTTATTGGACGTCTTCCTAACTCGATTTCGTAGTCACAGTTTGCGTCTGGAACATGTATATACCAACTATTTGCATAGTCATTAATATCAATTTCGTAACTATAATTCATTGTAGAATTATGAACTAATAATACAGGTTTGGTATCATAAAAAAAGTAATCACCGTACTGTTTTACATAGCCTTTCTTATCTTCGTCAGAAATGTCCCAGTATACAAATAAAGTAGTAGGGGTCTGAGCAAGAACTTTTACCATTGTTTTATTATATCTGTATGGCAAATCGTAATATTCTATGATTGCAGTTTTTTCTACAACTTTAGCTGCTTTTCCTTTTTTAGAATTTGCCACTTTTTTGGAAATTCTTTTAGTAGATGAATCTGTTTTTACTGATGTTTTTTTACTAGTTTTAGAAGCTTTTACTTTATCTTTAGAATTAGGACTAGTTGTTTTAGAATCTGATTTCGTAGATTTAGAACTAGTTTTTTTAGCAGTAGTTGTCTTAGAACTAGTTTTAGTAGCCGCTGTTTTAGAAGAAGTTTTTTTAACATTTGACTTAGCAGTATTATTTTTAGAACTTTTGCTAGTTGATTTAGTTGCTGCTTTAGAACTAGTTTTATGAGTAGTTGATTTGGCTACAGATTTAGAGTCAGTTTTTTCAGTTGATGTAGTTCTCTTTTTAGTGCTTTTAACAGGTTCAATTGTTATTTCATTTGTTTCTTTTATTTTTCTTGGCATTAAATTTCCTCCTTAGTAAAATGACAAATTATTTCTTTGTATATATTATATCAAAATAGAAATAAATTCAATACAAAAGAAAAATAAAAATCAAAAAATTTATCAAAAAATGTTTACTTTTATCAAAAACTTGTATACAATTAACTGGATAAAAAACAACAAAAGAAAACAAGTTGAAAGGGGTAATAAAACCTATGAAAATATTAATGCTAACATGGGAATATCCACCAAGAATAGTTGGCGGAATCGCTAGAGTAGTGCATGATTTGTCTAAAAGATTAATAAAAGATGGACATGAGGTTACAGTTATAACTTACAGAGATGGAGATACACCATATTTTGAAAATGATAAAGGAGTAAAAGTCTATAGAGTAGACAACTATATGATTAAATCAAATAATTTTATTGATTGGATAATGCAGTTAAATTTCAATATGATAGCAAAAGCTGGTGAACTAATAAGTCAAGGTGAAAAATTTGATGTTGTACATGCACATGATTGGCTAGTAGCAAATGCAGCTAAAACACTAAAAAGTGCATATGGAATACCATTAGTTTCTACTATACATGCGACAGAGGCAGGAAGAAATTCTGGAATACATGATGATACGCAAAGATATATAAATGATACTGAATGGATGCTTACATATGAATCTACAGAGGTAATAGTAAATAGCAACTTTATGAAAAGCCATATACAAGGATTATTTGGACTACCATTTGACAAAATAAATGTAGTTCCAAACGGAATAAATTTAACAAACTTTAATGGAATAGAAAGAGATTACGAATTTAGAAGACAATATGCAGCAGATAACGAAAAAATAATTTTATATGTAGGACGTTTAGTATATGAAAAAGGAATTCAACATTTAATATCAGCTATGCCAAAAATACTAGAAGGATATCATGACAGCAAACTTGTAATAGCAGGAAAAGGTGGAATGATAGATGAGCTTAAAGCACAAGCTAGCGCAATGGGAATTTCAAATAAAGTGTATTTTACAGGATACTTAAATTCAAAACAAGTTCAAAAAATGTATAAATGTGCAGATGTAGCAGTATTTCCAAGTACATACGAACCTTTCGGAATAGTTGCATTAGAGGCAATGCTTGCAGGAGTGCCAACAGTAGTATCTGATGTAGGTGGACTAAACGAAATAATAGAACATGGAGTTAACGGAATGAAAAGTTATGCAGGCAATCCAAACTCAATAGCAGATTCTATATTAGCATTACTATATGATGGCAAATTATGTAGTAATATAGCAAAAAATGCAAAAAATAAAGTAAAACAAGAATACAATTGGAATAAAATTGCACAAGATACACACTTTATATATCAAAAAGCAATATGTCAAACTATGGCAGAAAGACAAGCAAATCAAATAGAACAGGAAAAAGCACAAAAAGCGAAGAAAGCAAAGAATACAGATGTAGAAATAACAAATTTATTAGCGTTTAAAAAGAAACATGCATATGCATAAAAGTTGAGAATAATTTATGTGTGTAAAATTCAATTATTTTCTAACTAATATAAGAAAGGATGTAATAAAATGAATGTTTATGATACAGCAAACAGATTAGCACAAGAGATAAGAACTTCTAATGAATATGTAGAGTACAAAAAGGCTAAACAAGCAATAGAATCAAATGCAGATTTAAAACAAAAAATAGATGAATTCGAGAAATTAAGATATGATGTTCAAGTTTTAAGCATGCAAGGAAAACAAGTTGATGAAGAGAAAAATAAAAAATTACAAGAAATGTATACAATATTAATTCAAAACAAAGACATAAAAGAATACTTTGATTTAGAAGTGAAATTTAATGTAATGTTAGCAGATATAAATAAAATTATAGCTGAATCTGTAAAAGATGTGCTATAATGTCGAAAAAAGTCGCAAAAAGTTTGCGACTTTTTATATTTTAGAAAAGGGGAAAGTTTATGGAATATTTAATAGTATTAATAGGATGTATAATAACAATAGCAATTTTATATGTTGTCTTTGAGGTCAATATAAAAGAAATCAAAAATGTAGGTAAAAATGAAAAATTGGATGAACTAACAAAAAAGTTCCCAGAAAACGAAGAGATTTGCAAAGATATATTGAAAAAATTAAAAAATGAAAATGTAAAAGTAGTGCAAAATGAAAATAGAGAAAATAAGACAAGCCTATATATAGCAATTTCTAATACAATACTTATAGCAAATATAAAAGACACATATACTAGGATACAAACAATAGCACATGAATGTTTACATTCTATACAAAGTAGAAAAATGTTACTTTTTAATTTTTTTTACTCTAATTTTTATTTAATCTATTTTATTATAGTGGCAGTATTTACAGTGTTTGGAATAATAAAAAATTATTATGTAAGCATTGTTATACTAATTCTTTTAAGCTATATATATTATGCAATTAGAAGCTATTTAGAAACAGATGCTATGACCAAAGCAAGATATGTAGCAGAAGACTACATGAAAGAATATATAAAAAATAATAAAATTTGTGAGGAAAAAGAAATAGAGGAGTTATGTGAGCAATATGATAGAATAAATAAAATAGGAATACCTGCCACAAATTATGTAATATTTTTCAACTGCTTCATAAAAGTAACTATTTATGTGGCAGTAGCATTTATCAAATCAATATAAAAAATAGGGTGGAAGTTTTTTATAATAAGAGAACTATTGATTTTTTAGCAAGTACTAAAAAATTAATAGTTCTACTTTTGTAATTCAAATAAAATAAAATTATAACTAAGATGTACCTATATTATACATTATTTTACAAATTTTGCAAATCTTATATAGAGAGTTTTTAAAAAACTCTAAAAATATGTTATAATACAAAAGAGAACGGAGGAGCACAAAGTGAAAAATAGAAATGAAATAACATTAATTGCATGGAAAAAATATCCAAACTTTAAAGTCTCATTGCTTTTTTGAACAATCGAGTAGGAACTGAATAATTATTGTATTCAGTTCTTACTCGATTTGGAATAAGGTATTAAATTTATAGTGAGTGGGGGAAAGCTGATAATTTTTAATTAAATTAAGCCTCCCCTACTAAGTATATGTAAATGCTGAAGCATTAACATATACTTAGCGGTCCCCACCAGTCTTAATTTAATTAAAAATCATCAGCTTTCTTGAATCGCATAAAAATTTTTGAAAAAATTTT
>CAKPFO010000035.1 GCA_934153805.1 uncultured Clostridia bacterium
TTTAAATAAATATCTTTTAATTCACTAATTAATGGATATCTTGGATTTGCTCCTGTACATTGATCATCAAATGCCTTTTCTGACATTTCATCTAATGTAGCTAAAAATTCTTGTTCTTCGATTCCATATTCTCTGATTGTTTTCTTTATTCCAATTCTTTCTTTTAATTCATCTATTTTTGTTATTAGATTTTCCATTTTTTCATAATCATTTGCTCCACCTATATTTAAAGCTTCTGCAATTTCTGCATATCTTCTTAATGTATGTGGATGATCATATTGTGGAAATGTTCCCATTTTATTTGGAATTTCTGCACTATTAAATCTCATTACTTCATCAAGTACTAATGCAACTGTAATTCCGTGTGGTAAGTGATGATATGCTCCTAGTTTATGTCCCATTGAATGACATATTCCTAAAAATGCATTCGCAAAGGCCATACCTGCCATTGTTGCAGCATTTGCCATTTTTTCTCTTGCTTCTGGGTCATTTGCTCCGTTTTCATATGCTCTTGGTAAATATTCAAAAATTGTTTTTATTGCTTCTATTGCTAGTCCATCTGTAAATTCTGTTGCCATCATAGATGCATATGCTTCTATTGCATGAACTAATGCGTCTGCACCTGATGCTGATGTTAATCCTTTTGGTGCATTCATCATTAAGTTTGCATCTACAATTGCCATTTTAGGTAATAGTTCATAATCTGCTAATGGATATTTTTGTCCTGTTGTTTCATCTGTAATAACAGCAAATGGTGTTACTTCTGAACCTGTTCCTGCTGATGTTGGAACAGCTATAAAGTATGCTTTTTCTCCCATTTTAGGGAATGTGTATACTCTTTTTCTGATATCCATAAATCTCATTGCCATATCTAAGAAATCGATATCTGGATGTTCGTACATTACCCACATAATTTTTGCAGCATCCATTGCTGATCCTCCACCAACTGCTATTATACAATCAGGTTTGAATGCATCAATTAGTTTTGCTCCTTCTCTTGCACATGCAAGTGTTGGATCTGGCGCAACATCAAAGAATGTCTCATGTACTATTCCCATTTCGTCTAATTTATCTGTTACTACTTTTGTGTATCCATTTTCATAAAGAAATGTATCTGTTACTATAAATACTCTCTTTTTACCCATTACATTTTTTAGCTCTTCTAAAGCTACTGGTAAACAACCTCTTTTTAAATATACCTTTTCAGGTGCTCTAAACCAAAGCATATTTTCTCTCCTTTCGGCTACTGTTTTTATATTTATTAAATGTTTTACTCCTACATTTTCTGAAACAGAGTTTCCTCCCCATGAACCACATCCAAGTGTTAGTGATGGCGCTAATTTAAAGTTGTATATGTCACCAATTCCACCTTGTGATGATGGCGTATTTATTAATACTCTACATGTTTTCATTGTATTGTAAAATTTTTCTATTTTTTCTTTTTCAGTAACTGTATTGATATATAATGAAGATGTATGTCCTAATCCTCCATCTTCTATTAATCTATATGCTTTGCTTAATGCATCATCAAAGCTTGATGCTTTGTACATTGCTAATACAGGTGATAGTTTTTCATGTGCAAATTCTTCTGATAATTCTACACTTTCTACTTCACCTACTAATATTTTTATATTTTCGTCTACATCTATTCCTGCTAGTTTTGCTATTGTGTGTGCTGATTGTCCAACTATTTTAGCATTTAGTGCTCCATTTATTATTATTGTTTTTCTTACTTTTTCTGTTTGTTCTGCATTTAGCAAGTAGCATCCTCTTTTCATAAATTCATTTCTTACTTGATCATAAATTTTGTCACTTACTATTACAGATTGTTCTGATGCACATATCATTCCATTATCAAATGTTTTTGAATGTATTATTGAGTTTACTGCTAATACTACATCTGCAGTTTCATCTATTACTGCTGGTGTATTTCCTGCACCTACTCCTAATGCTGGTTTTCCACTTGAATATGCTGATTTTACCATTCCTGGTCCACCTGTTGCTAATATTATATCTGCTGATTGCATTAACAAATTTGTTAACTCTAATGATGGTACATCTATCCACGCAATTATTCCCTCTGGTGCTCCTGCTTTTACAGCTGCTTCTAATACTATTTTTGCAGCTTCTATTGTTGATTTTTTTGCTCTTGGATGTGGACTTATTATTATTCCATTTCTTGTTTTTAATGCTAACAATGTTTTAAATATTGCTGTTGATGTTGGGTTTGTTGTTGGTATTACTGCAGCAATTACTCCTATTGGTTCTGCTATTTTTGTAATTCCATAGTTTTCATCTTTTTCTATTACTCCACATGTTTTTACATCTTTGTATTTATTGTATACATATTCTGCTGCATAGTGGTTTTTTATTACTTTATCTTCTACTACTCCCATCCCAGTTTCTTCTACTGCCATTTTTGCTAGTGGTATTCTGTTTTGGTTTGCAGCTATTGCTGCTGATTGAAATATTTTATCTACTTGTTCTTGTGTATATTTAGCGAATTCTTGTTGCGCTTTTCTTACTTTTTCTATTGTTTTTTGTAAGGCTTCGTTATCCATCTTTGACCTCATCCTTTCTTTAGATTCTTTTAAATCTTTCGTTCTTTTTCATCATAACAAAAAACTAATAGTTTTGCAACTATTAGTTTTGATTTTTCTTACTTTTATTTTGACAATTTGTTACAATTATAGTTAAAGAATTTTGTTTTCTATGTAACATTCATAGATATAACCTAGTTTTTCATTGTTTTATGTTAGTCTACTATAAAATCAACATAGTCACAAGTTCTATAATGTCCGTATTCATCATATAGCTCCACCAATATTCTGTACGTACCAGATTTTAAGCTATCCTTAAAAGTGATATTTACATTTTGTTCTAAACTATTTTTATTTGCTGTATCAATTTCCGTCGTATCAATACTTATTGTATTCTGACTATTTGCTGTTTCTTTATATTCAAATTCTCCTGTTCTTTCTACTGACTTTATTTTTATTTTCATATTTTGTAATTCGCTTGAATTTGATAAGAAATATGGAGAAAATATAAAATTCCCCCATATTTTTTTATTTACTTTTATTATAATAATATAGTCATATATATTGGAAGATATAAAATATCATTTTCTTCTTTTAAATCTTTAGTATGAATAATAACTGCTTTTGCTAAAAAATCATTATACTTATTTTTTAATTTTTTTAATGATGTAAACGTATATCTTTCACCAGACTTCACTTCAATTGGTACTATATTATGTTTTGATGTTATTTTGTCTGTTGAAATCAAAAAATCCACTTCCATTGTTTCTGAGCTATCTTCTCTTTCGTTTCTAGAAAAGAAATATAATTTTCTTCCTGAACTCACCAACATTTGTGCTACTATATTTTCTAATATCATTCCTTCATTAAAAGATAATTTGTCAAAAAGAATTTTTTTATAGATTTCCTCATTTACTATATTCTTCTCATTAAATGTCATTGATAATAGTAATCCTGTATCAAACATATAACATTTTAAAGCATTTGTATCCATTCTTTGTCCTAAACCTATATTAGGTTCAGTTGTATTATATGCAATATTTACTAAACATGCATCATTAAGCCAATAAAATGCTCCTTCATAATTTCTATATCTTGCATTTTCATTCAAATTTGATATATTGAATTTTTTCTCATGTTTTTGTAGTTGAGATGGTATTGTATCAAATATTTGCTCTACTTTCAAATTCAATTCTTCTGCATGTTTTCTAATGTCTTCTCTATATAAATTTAATATATTTCTTTTTATTTTGTCTACTTTTTCAAAATCTCTTGTTTTTGAATACATTTCTACTGCTTGAGGCATACCACCAACAATTAAATATTCTTTAAAATAATCCATTGCTTTTCTATGTAATGCTTGTCCTAGTAGCATTTTCTTCTTATAACACTCTTTTATAAAGTCCATTAATGTTTCATTCCCCATTGCCCACAAAAATTCTTCAAAGTCAAATGGATACATTCTTAGTTTTTCTTCCTCTGATGGTATCAAAATATCTTTTACATTCTTTTTTATTGATATTAATGAACCTGTTTCTAAATAATCATATCTCCCATCTGCAACTAAATGTTTAATGGCACCTCTTGCTCTTGGACAAAATTGTATTTCATCAAAAATAATCAATGATTCTCTTTCATATAATTTCACACCATAATATTGTGATAAATATGTAAATAAATATTCTAAATTATCTAAATACTCATCAAATAATTTTTTTACCTCTTCTGCTGCTTTTGAAAAATCTATCAAAATATATGATTTATAATTTTCTTTTGCAAATTTCTCTGCTATATAACTTTTTCCAACTCTTCTTGCTCCTTCAATTAACAACGCAGTAGTTCCATTACTCTCCTTTTTCCATTCAAGAATATCATTATAAATTTTTCTTTTCATAAATATTCTCCCTTTCTCATATTATATATTTATATAATAGCACAAAATCCAAAATAGTTCAATAGTTCATTTGCACAAAATCAAATATAATTTTGGCTGTTTTTGTTACAAAATCAACAACATCGTCGATATTTCAAGATAGTGTAAACATGCATTTCGCCAAAAAGAGCAAATACATCCAATATTTGCCCCATTTTTTAATTCACTATAAAATTAACATAGTCACAAGTTCTAAATTGTCCGTACTCATCATATAACTCAACCAATATTCTGTACGTACCAGCTTTTAAGCTATCCTTAAAAGTTACATTTACATTTTGTTCTAATTCATTTTTATTGGTTGTATCAATTTCTGGCATGTTAATATCAATTTTATTTTGACTATTATTTGTCTCTTTATATTCAAATTCTCCTGTTCTTTCTACCGCCTTTATTTTAATTTTCATATTTTGTAATTCGCTTGAATTTGAATATTTTATTTTTATACTTCTACTTTCATCTTGTCCTTGTTTTATTATTTGTATTTTGTCACTTGCTATTCCTTCTTGTTGGTTAATAATTGTGCTTAAACCGTATTCTGTTTGCTTGTCTATTATAGTAATGTTGTTTTCTTCAAGTTCTTTATATTCTTTACTATTTAAATATTCTATAACTATTTTATATTCTCCTTTGGTTAGTCTATCTTGTGGTAAGATTCCTGACATATCAACAGCAATGTTCATATTCTGCTCTACGCTTGTAGTATCTAAATTATCTAATATTTTAAATATAACTTGCCCATTTTCTATATTGTATTCTGCATCATTTACTGTAACTTGCGTTCCTTGAGGAATTTTAAATTCATTTCCACTATTGTCTTTTAATTTTATTTTTAAGTATAAATCTTTTGTTGGAATATATGTATTTTCTTTCAAGCTTCCTATTTTTAATTGGCCTGTTAAATTAATATTTCCATCTGCTTCATAATAATTTTTGTCGTTTGTTAATGTCAAACCATAGCTTCTTTTTTGCATATCTACTATGTTATTTGCAACATCTTTTTTCTCATTTCCAAATGATGTTTGAGTATAATATATTTCAAATGATGGATAATACCTATCTACTTCTATTCCCTTACTATTTGCAAAATTGAATATAAATTTATAATTTTCTTTAAATGTATATGTCGTTGTTCCATTTACTTCATTTAACGATTTATCTACTAAATCTGAATTTGTTATATCTTTTAGCTCACTATATCCTTCAAAATCACTTAATCCAATTTCAAATATATTGTCTTTGTCAACTACATAAGAATAATATTTATCTCCTGTTACCATTGTGATCTCTGTTCCAACTGGCATTGTTACAGTTTTACTTTGATCTGTATTTGATATCAATTTTAATTTTCTTTCTATATCACTATAATCTTTGTTCTTATATGCATCATCTGTTACATAATAAGATACATTCATATCTGTCGTAAATGTTCCTGTATTTAAAATTAGCACATCATTTGTATTTGTTATTTTATCCTTATATTTTCTTCCATTTTCGCTATTTGTCTCTATTGTTATATTATTTTCTACTGTTACATCTCCTGCTATGTAATAATATATATATTCTTCTCCTGTTGTTTCTTTTACTGTATCTTTATCTGCTTGGATTATTACATATTTATTTGTTTCTCCACTCACTAATGCAATATTCTCTGGTTCTGGTGCTGTTCCTGCTACTTTTAAATATGGTACATTTATTCCACCTCTTATTCCTTGTGTTCCATCTTCCATTAATTTTGGATTTAAAACTAGCGTTGTTTTTCCTGTTATATTTCCTTGCACTGTTAAACAAACTAAACTATCTAGATACAGTTCTCCTCCACCTTCGAAGTTTCCTGTTATTTCTCCATTTGCCGATATTTTCAGTCCACTTCCTTTGGGGATTTTTAAATTTTCTATTGCTTTTATTCCTACCAAACTTTTAGTTTCATCTTTGTTTTCTAACAATACATAACTGTTATCAAAACTTACTGTTGTTGCTCTATCTATACCATTCATTGTTTTATATTTAGCAGTTGAGTTTCCTGACCAATAGTTTTTGAAGTTTACATCTACATTCCCTGCTACCGCACCAAGTTTTGTTGATCCATAATTTTCTACTAAAGTATTTATACCTTGTACTAAAACAGTTGAACTTCCATATACTGTGGTAAAATCTGAGGCATCTCCATCATTATTGGCATCATAGCCTCGACCTCCACCATATACTAGTCCAGTTACATTTATTGTATCTGAAGAATTTTCTTGACCTATTGTTACATCTGTGTTTCCTTGTACATAGCTTTGGTCTCCTCCTCCAAATATGTTTGCACATGTTCCTTTATTTACTATTACTGTGCTATCTCCTAATACTTTTCCTGAATATCCTCCTCCAAAAACATCTTCATATGTTCCTGAATTTATTGTTAATTTTGTACTTTTTTCTACATTTCCTGTATTTCCACCTGTATATATGTTCTGATTTGACTCAACGTTACTAATTTCAAGTGTTACATTTCCTTTTACTTGTCCATTATTTCCTCCTCCATATATTGCTGAACTATAGGTTCCCCCATCTATGTTTACTGTAATATCTCCTTCTACAAATCCTAGCTTTTCTACATCACTTGAGTATACTAGTTGTTTAGTCCCATATTTTTCTGATACTGCTTGTGCCTCTTCTGATAATTCACTAAATGTTGTTGTTGTATTGTCTGAATTGTATATTACTTTATTTTTTCCATCATATATTCCTTTAAAATATGTTAATATATCTATATCGCTTGTCCATGAGAAACTTCCTATACAAGTGTTATTATCTTTGCCATTCGATGTTAACTCTTTGTAATCCTGTATTGGTGAATATAGTGCAATTGTAGCTGGAGTTGTTTTTCCATCTCCACCTCCATATATATTACCTTTGACATCTGTATTTTTTATATTGATGTTTACATTTCCTTCTACAAGGCCAACAGAACCACCGCCGTATACATTTTTTTCTATTGTTGAATTTTCAATATTTATATTTATATCTTTTTCAACATTAGCAAGAGTCAAAAAGTATTTAGTTCCTACTCCATATAAAAACACCTCATTATTCTGTACTCCTCTTGAATGATTTCTTAGACCTATAATTTCTGCTGTTTCTTGATTATACATTGGAAAATTTCTAGGCGCTTCTTCCCAATTTTCTATTTTTCTTTTCTGAGCTTCTTTATTATAAGCACTCTTAGCATTGTCATATGTACTTGAACTCACATCTATCTCTGTATATCCAAGACTATCCGCCAGTCCGAAGCCTCCTCCAAAACAATTTCCATTTATACTAGTATCTTTTATATCAACATAAACTGTTCCTTGAATCTTGCCACCTCTTCCTCCTCCATATAGATTTCCAGTAACCTTGGCATTTTGAATTTTTATATTAACATCTCCGCAAACTTTAGATGTATAATACTGTCCTCCTCCATATATATTTTTAAAAGTACCTCCTGTAATATCTATATTTACATCTCCTTTTTCATCACCATTAGAATATACAGAGCCATTTCCACCTCCATATAAATATGTTACATTTCCACCTGATATAAAAATGTTTACATTTCCTTTTACACTTCCTTTCTGTATACGCGCAGTTCCATATACTGCATTAACTTTTCCGCCTGTTATTATTAGCTTAAAAGGATTTGTAATATATTGTTCACTATTTTCCTTATTGTATATCCCTCCAGTTGTAACGTAATTTATATTGGCTCTTCCTCCTATATATATATAATTTTCATTATTTAATATTGTTGTTATAGCATCATAGCTTTGTACAGGCGACCAATATCCACCATTTAATTTCATACTTTTCATATTTTTATATCTAATCTGAACATCACCATTTGTTGTTAATGTTTCTGTAGTTTCATATATAGCATTTGAATTATAAAACTCAAATTGTCTAGTCATAGGATATGTACTCACTGTCGCTGCTGAATCAGAATGTACTTTTTTTACATTTGCAGAAGACAACGTAGACATATATAAATTATCTAATCTTAATGATGAAAAAACTCCACATTGCCATACTGATACAATTGTATAAAATTTATAATTATTTCCATTGTCATTTGTTATTGTTACTGGTTTCACTGTAGATGAATTATATCCAAAATTTCCACTTGTATATTTGGTATATGTTCCAGCCTCTCCTGTTGCATACTTGCTTCCTGCTGAATTATAATTTATTTCATACATATCTCCGCACAATACAAAAGCAGTATCATATACTGTTAAACTACTACTCGCTGTCATCAAATTATATGCTTTCCTTAATGTAGAAACAGCTTTTTCTACTGTACTACCATCATTATCATCCGAACTTTTTGCAACTGCTGTTCCATCTAATGTTGTTGTTCCATCATTATTTTCTCCATAATAAAATATATGAAACTCATCATAATACATTTTATCAAATGGACTCCTTACATATATTGCTCTTGCATATACTGCTTCTACTGTTATCGCCGTAACTCCATCTGGCACAATATACCAGCCTTTTTGTGCATATACTGTTCCTATATCTTTATTAGCATTTGTTCTATCTGCATAATTTTGATTTTCAGGCTCTATAAAATTGGTTATTTCTGTTCCATCTTTTATTACTGATGTTAATTTCCATCCTGTTAATATTCTGTCATACATTACATTATTTGCTTCGTATTTAATTTGTTCTGCTGTAAAGTTGATTCCATTCTCACCATTTCTATACAAAACTATCTTTCCATCTGTATAATCATTCGCTCCTTGTGTTTGCGAATCACATAGTGTTTGATTGGCAACTACATCTTCGCCTTCTCCAATTCCAGATTTATATGTTACTTGTATTGTTTTTATATTTTTCTCTTCTGCTTTAGATTCAGGTACATATCTATTTTTTACTACAATTACAGACGTTATAATAGAAATTACTAATATTATTGTAAATATCCAAAACTTCTTTAGTTTGCTCATTTTCTCCCTCCTTTGTGCTTCGAATTTTAGTTTATAGTTATATCCTTTCCTAATTCAATTTCACTACTATTATCATTTTTTATAAAAATTATTTCATACTCTTTGTTTGTTTCAAAATTTGCTTTTGGGATTGTAAAGTTTCCTGCTCCAATATTAACATTTTGTAGTAAAATATTGGCTTTATCTAGTGTTACCTTGGTATTATCATAACTAATTGTTTTACTTTCAGTAAAATCATTTGTATTAATTTTTAATGTTACATATTCTCCATTATTTTCAAGTGCTGAGCTTATTTCATTATTACTCTTTTTCATTTTTATCTTTATGTTTGATACTATTTCTTTCTTATATGGACTTATTGAATTTATTTTCACTTTTATATTAAACTCATCATTTGTAATTTCGCTATTTTTAGTAATTCTTAACACATAATTTTTAGTTGTTGCTGCGCCCCCTGTAATAGTTTGTTCTCCAGCCACTTCAGTATTTTTTTCATATATTTTGGCTGTAACTTCATTGTTAGTATCATCTTGTTTTTCTACATCTAAGTTAAATGATATATTTTCATCTGTTACTAAATTTTGATTTTCGTAATTCATTACACCAAAACCTATCTCTAAGGTATTAGTCCCATCCCATTCATTTGTATAATTTCCATCAATGTCACTATTAAAATAAAATGATACTGATTCTATTGTGTGTACATCTTCAACTTTAAATATGTATTTTCCCATTGTTACTGACAATATCAAAAAAGAAATTATTACAATAGCTACAATTATAACCTTTCTATTCTGTTGTTTTCTTTTTCTCATATATCTCATCCTTTTAATCAACTTGTACAGCATTAACAATCAATTTTATATAATCAATCGTTTTGCTATATTTATAACTATCATACTCTGTGCTTTGCGTGTTTTCTTTCCACTTTGTATCTAGCTTGTATTTATGATTTATTCGCTCATCTGCTTTCATTACTATTTCTTCTGAAACATTTGTATTTAATTGTATTTCATCATATTCTGTAGTATTTTCATTATATTTATACAATTTAAATTCTAATGGTAAATTTGCCATGTTTTCTAGTTCAATCGTATATTTTAATGTTACTTCATTTTTCTTTTCCTCTTTATTTGTTAATTCAAAATAAAATTCCTGACTATTATTAGGGGTTGCCGGTGTAATTGGAACATTTATAACATTATCAGTTGTTATTCCTAACGCATATTTTGCAACTCTTCCTTCACTACTTCCTGCTGTTGCTCCATTATATTTTGCAAGTGAAAAATATGCCGCTAGTATTATTGTTACTACTGTTATTGCTAATAATATTTTCTTTTTCATATTCCATTTTCACCACCTATCTTTTGTTTTTTTCATATTCCATTCTTTTCTTATGTCTTAAATTAAGTTTTCTATTCTTTTTATAATTTTTGTATATGTATATACTCAATATTATTACTACTATCGTTGCTACAACTTTATTTTTTAGTATTATCATAATATTTCCGATTTTCGGTATTACTTTTATTACTTTTCCTTCAATATCTTCTTTTCTAATTTCTTCACTATCTTCTGTATTATTATTGTCTCCTTTTGTCTTATATATTTTTTCTCCGTTTTCATCCTCTGTTTTTTGGCTTATTCTATGTGTTATTACACTATGTCCTTTTCTGTATGAAATTACATCTCCTACTTGTAATTCTCCTTTTGTTTTTTGAGCAACTACTAGATCTCCTATATTTATATTTGGCTCCATACTTCCTGATATAATCACATATGTTTTTATTCCTAAAAAACTGGGAGTTTTATCAGGTTTTAGAATACTCTGCATTATCAGCGAAATATTGTATGTCATTATTATTATTAAAATACTATATATGACTATATTTATACCTTTATTTACTCTATTCTCTATATTTTTTCTTTTTGTTATTTCTTGATTTGTATATAACATATCTCTTTCCTTTTCTTTTGCTTCTTTTTCTTAATATACTCGTAAAAATCTTCTTCTAAATACTTTTACCAATATATTATGACGAAAGCTCTATTTTTTTCATCTTAATAGAGCTTTCTTTTTATATTAGTCTATTTGTGTTGCAGTTACTTTAGCTATTACTTTTAATTTTGCTGTTCCATCTTTTCCCAATGTTACATCTGTTGCATCATTTCCTTCGTATGCCCATTTCCATTGTACTGTTATTGTTTTACTTCCATTATTAGCAGCTAATTTTGTATCTGCATCATTTGCTATTACATTTGTCAAACTATCTGTCCATGTTTCTCCACCGTTTACTGAAAATTGTACTGGTATTGATTCTGTATTTTCTATAGTATATTCTATACCATATTTTGCTGATACTTCTGATTTATTTTCTAATACTAATTCAAAACTTCCGCTTGTTCCAGGTGCTATTACTTTATCTGAATTAGCAGATACTACGTCTGTTTCTGTTGTTCCTTCTGTATCTGTTATTGTTTTAAACAAATCAAATTCAAATGTGTCTGTTGCTACTATGTCATTATTGCCTACTTTAAAACTCCATTTTGCTACTCTTGCTGTGTCACTTCCTGCTCCACTGCTTAAGTATTTTGCATATGAACTTGCTACTAGTATTAAAGCTATTAAGGCTAGTATCAGTGCTATTGTTATTAATCTTGTTTTTTTGTTTTCTTTCACGTTTCTTTCCCCCTTTCTTTTGTGCTTATTTTTTTCCTCAAGTTGTATACTTAAAGAAAATGTTCAAATGCTCATAATGTAGCAATGCCAATACATAAAACATGTTTTAGTCTTTGAAAATTGTACTCTATTTACCTAGAAATATTTTTTCGACAAATGTTAAAAAATATATTGATAAATAAAGCTTTTATTGCTATAATGAATTTAAGTTGTTATTTCTTTAAGTATACAACTTAAAGAAATAATTTATATTTTTTCTAAATATTTTTTCTTAGTTTGGTAAGAAGAATGAACATAAATATTCAAAGTTATATTTACATTAGCATGTCCAAGAATTTCACTTAATGTTTTTATATCCATTCCTACATTTATACATTCACTTGCAAATGAATGACGCAAACAATGAAATTTATGTGGCTGTATTTTACATTTTTTTAATACTCTTTTATAGATATATTGATAACTTCTAGGTTCAACATATCTTTCAGACTTTCCAGTTAAGAAAAAATCTTCTTCTTCATATTTCTTTTTTAATGGTTTTAAAATACTATATAATTTATTAGAAATTGGTATTTGCCTTACAGAATTTTTCGTTTTAGGCTTGTCAATTATTACTTTTGTCTTTTTTAAATTTTCATCATAAATTCTTTCTAATGTTGCCTGTACATAAATAATTCTTTTTTCCAGATTAATATCTTTCCATTTTAAAGCACAAATTTCTCCAATTCTAAGGCCTGTATTCATGCATATTATGATTCCTAGTTCTTTTAAATTATTATCTTTTATACAATATTCCTCTATTCTTCTTTTTTCTCCTTTACTAAATACAATTATATTTTCTACATCTAATTTAGGTACTATTATTTTTTTGTTTTTTATTTTTCCTCCATATTCATTTTCTATATAATTTAATATCGATTTTAAAACACATATTATGTCTCTTACTGTTTTGGGTGCTAATTCTAAATTTAATTCGTTTATTAAGTCATTAAAGTTATATCTTTCAAGCTCTATTATTTTCTTTTCTTGCAAATATGGTCTTAAATACTTATTAATCATATACTCATAATTGGAATATGATGATTTCTTTATCATCCTTTTCTTGTATGAAAGCCACTCTTCCACAACATCATTAAACGAAAGAGTTATATTCGTTTTCTTTCTCTTTATTATTTCTAAAATATTCATTACCTCCCTTGTTCCTCCTTCCGCATCACATTGTAATATAAGAAGTAGGTTTATTTGTTGTAATTATTTGCACTTCATACATTTTTTATTCAATTTTACTGTCGTATTTGTTTGCATAATAAAAATCCTCCGGCATAGCCGGAGGTATTTTACTCATAACGCCCATAGGGCTATGTTACAAGCAGAGCCTCAAGGCTCATAGCTGTTCCGACGCATGCGTCTCTTATGACCCGTTAAACGGGTCTTTATATTCTTTTATTGATATTTGATCATACATCATATCTTCCTGTAATTGATTTCTTACATATTCTGCTATTCTTTTTGCATTTTTACCTACCGTGTCTACATAGTATCCACGGCACCAAAAACTTCGCTGCCCAAATTTGTATTTCAAATTTGACCACCTCTGGAAAATTATGAGGCTGCTTTTGCCCTTTAATATTCCCATATATTTTGAAACTGATAACTTTGGCGGTATTTCAACAAACATATGAACATGATCTGGGCATACTTCAGCCTCTATAATTTTCACTTCCTGCCACTCTGAAATATCTCGCAATATTTTTCCAATTTCTAATCTTTTCTGCCCATAAAAAATTTTTCTCCTATATTTAGGCGTAAATACTATATGATATTTGCAATTCCATTTTGTATGTGATAAACTTGACATTGTATCATATGTAGTACTTTCTTCTTTAGTTTTTTTACTGAATATACTATTCATTGATACGCAACTCCTTTCATTTATTTTATCATTTATGCGTCGAAACATATTGATATTATAACATGAAAGGAGTTGCTTTGCTACAAAGCTAAAGCCTATGTTACTACCGGCATAGCCGGAAGGTTATTCATACTAAAAAAGAAAGAGAGATTTTGAATTTTCAAAATTTCTCTTTCTTTTCGTTGATCAATAGGTATGTCTCACTAAGCCAGCCAGAGAGCAACTCTTAAGCCTTCTTGATCGTCATCTAATTCTCTTTCTATTTCATGTCTAGTCGCTGCAGCATAACTAGAACCATATCCGCCTCCTCTTCGGATTCTTTTTCCTCCATTTGCTAACTCTTGGGTCATAGTATATACATTTCCTGTGAAATCGTATATACCATTGGTGCATGCCTCTTTGGTTTCACCAGTCTTTTTTAACCCTGCAGTCCCAAAAAATTCACCCATATCATCATAATGACCCCAGTTTTCTGAATTTTTGATGATTTCTTTTTCTGTCCTTGCTTTGGTCTGCAAAAACCACTGCAGTACCGAATCATATTCGGCACCATAAAGCATATGGCTTTTTACATGATTTTCATTAATCATGTTGCTTGCTAAACCTTTAGCATAGTCAAACTTGAGGTTAACCCATGGATACTCTCCTGCTACTGATTGCGCAGCCCCACTTCTTTTATTGTGGGATATTGTATACCGAGAAATATAAAATCCTCCATATTTCTCTACACTCTGGTACTGGGCTTTCAATTCACTTTTCCAATTTTCGAAATATTTATTATCCCAAAAAGCCTTCTCAAACCGTCTTCTACCAAACTGCTCTTGGAAAGTGATCCCACCTAGTGTGGCATTTCTTTCCAAGAATCCAACTGGAACCCAGACAAATTGACTTCTGTCATATTTGTCTAGGTGTTCAATTACGAACCCTTTTTTCCACTTTCCCTCTACATAGAAGAAACCATCTGGAATTGGTGGATTTTTGTAATCGCCTATCACTTGCCGATTCTGTTTTGAAATGAAAACCTCTGGTTCTGAGGTTTCGGAAACTGAAACCGAATCTGAATCTGAAATTGACTCTTTTTTCTTTTTGCCACTTTTTTCCTTGACTTGTATCGTCTTTATCTGTGGCTCATCACTATTACTACTAGTGTCTTGGGCAGTGGCAATAATAATTAATTTTTCCTTTTTCTCTTCTACTTTAAACTGAATGCCATCACCTTTTAACACAATTTTCTTATACTGTTTCATTGTTTATTCCTCCTTTTGTCTGCTCTACAGTATTTCTACATGGCTTTTGCCATTTACATAACAATTATATCATATTTGTTTTATTTTGTAAATAGTTTATTAAGTAAACCAGTAGTGACGAATAAAAATTTTTTTCTTAGAAAATTAAGTTTTTTAACGTTTATTTTTTAGATATTCTTCGCAATGTAGTATTATCAATGCTTTCAAAGTTGTACTTTTTTTATAAAAAGCCTGCAAAGTCCCTATATGATATTTGCAATTCCATTTTGTATGTGATAAACTTGACATTGTATCATATGTAGTACTTTCTTCTTTAGTTTTTTTACTGAATATACTATTCATTGATACGCAACTCCTTTCATTTATTTTATCATTTATGCGTCGAAACATATTGATATTATAACATGAAAGGAGTTGCTTTGCTACAAAGCTAAAGCCTACTATACTACCGGCACAGCCGGAAGTTTATTTAACAATAAAAAAGAAAGAGAAATTTTGAATTTTCAAAATTTCTCTTTCTTTTCGTTAGATTACTAGGTAGATCTCACTCCAGCCAAAGAGCAACCCTTAAGCCTTCTTCATCACTCTCTGAATCCATTCTTATTTCGCTCCTTACAGCCGCAGCATCACTACTACATGAGCTACAGTTATATCCTCCTCCTCTTATGACTCGCTTTCCTCCTTTTGTTAATTCTTGGGTCATAGTAAATACATTTCCTGTGAAATCGTATATACCATTGGTGCATGTTTCTTTGATTTCACCAGTCTTTTTTAAATTAGAAGTTCCAAAGAATGACCCCCAATAATCATAGTGTCCCCATGTTCCGGAGTCTTCGATGATTTCTTTTTCAGTCCTTGCTTTGGTCTGCAAGAACCACTGCAGTACAGAATCATATTCGGCACCATAAAGCATATGGCTTTTTACATGATTTTCATTAATCATGCGACTTGCCACCCCTTTAGCAAAGTCATAATTCATTTCGACCCACGGATACTCTCCTGCGACTGATTGCGGAGCAGCGGTTCTTTTATTGATAGATATGGTGTAACGAGAAATATAAAATCCTCCATATTTCTCTACACTCTGGTACTGGGCTTCCAGCTCTCCTTCAAAATTTTCGAAATATTTATTATCCGAAAAATCTTTTTCTATGAACCTTCTTCGCCCAAACTGCTCTAGGAAAGTCCTTCCATTTAGTGTAGCATTTTTTTCCAAGAATCCAACTGGAACCCAGACAAATTGACTTCTGTCATATTTGTCAGAATGTTCGATTACGAACCCTTTTTTCCATTTTCCTTCAACATAGGAAAAACCTTTTGGAATTGGTGGATTTTTGTAATCGCCTATCACTTGCCGATTCTGTTTTGAAATGAAAACCTCTGGTTCTGAGGTTTCGGAAACTGAAACCGAATCTGAATCTGAAATTGACTCTTTTTTCTTTTTGCCACTTTTTTCCTTGACTTGTATCGTCTTTATCTGTGGCTCATCACTATTACTACTAGTGTCTTGGGCAGTGGCAATAATAATTAATTTTTCCTTTTTCTCTTCTACTTTAAACTGAATGCCATCACCTTTTAACACAATTTTCTTATACTGTTTCATTGTTTATTCCTCCTTTTGTCTGCTCTACAGTATTTCTACATGGCTTTTACCGTTTACATAACAATTGTACCATATTTGTTTTATTTTGTAAATAGTTTATTAAGTAAACTATTTAATTTTTATACCTTTTGTCCCTTTATTTACTCTCTTTTAAATACCATAAGCTTTAAATGAAATTACGAATGTACATGTAGAAATTTTAGAACTTATATTTAATCGTGCGGAAAGAGTTCACGATAATCGTTTATTTATTAACTCAAATCATATTTCACATAACAATTTCAACATTAAACACCTTTCCACTACCATCAAGAACAATTTTATTTTCATGTTCAGTACCATCAAGAAAGACCTTAACAACACCTGTATTCTTTCCATCTAGATTCTTAACAACAATATTATAAATACTATTACCAAATTTATATTTAATCTCAAATTCGTTCCAAAACTTAGGAATACAAGGATTAAAACTCATAGTATTATGATAAATATTTAATCCTAAAATATATTGAATTCCAGCCAAGTAATACCAACTACTAGAACCTGTATACCAAGTCCATCCACCTGAACCAGCCAAATTTTGAGCACCATACACGTCTGCTGCAAGTACATATGGTTCAACTTTGTATTTGTTTGCTGATTCTTTTGTTTTTGCATGTTCTATTGGTGTTATCATTTTATATAATTCTACTGCTTTATCTCC
>CAKPFO010000036.1 GCA_934153805.1 uncultured Clostridia bacterium
TATACTTATATCATAAATTTTAAAATTAAGACATTTTCCTAAATGATTTATTAAGACATTATCATAAATGAATCATATTTAATTCCATTTTTATGTTATCGTTTACTTGCATAAAGTGGAAAATGTGGTATAATTGTAATGGTAAAAATAAGAAAAAGAGTTATTAGAAAGCCTATATAAAGTCAAAATAAATTATAGCAACTGATAACAAGAAAAGGATTAAAAATGCAAAAATTTTTTGTGAAAAGTAGTCAAATAGAAGATGATGAAATACGAATAATAGGAACAGATGTAAATCATATAATAAATGTATTAAGGTTAAAATCAGATGATGAAATTCAAGTATGTAACGAAGAAACTAGTCAAAATTATATTTGTAAAATAAATAATTACAATAAGGAAGAAATACTATGTGGTATAGTAGAAAAAATCGAGTCTAAAGCAGAGACAAAAGTTATAATAGATGTGTACCAAGGTGTGCCAAAGGCAGACAAAATGGAACTTATAATACAGAAAACTACTGAGTTAGGAGCAAAAAGCATTACTCCTGTTGCAATGGAAAGATGTGTTTCTAAAATAACGGGAAAAGATGAAAATAAAAAAATAGAAAGATGGCAAAAGATAGCAGAGGTTGCTGCAAAACAAAGTAAAAGAGATGTTATTCCAACAATAAATAGTGTTAATACAATAAAAGAATTATGCTTAAAAATAAAAGATTATGATATATTTTTAGTAGCATATGAGGAAGAACGACAACAAAAATTAAAAACAATATTACAACAAGCAAAAATAGAAAAAATAGGTGTTCTAATAGGTCCTGAAGGCGGAATTGATAAGAAAGAAATAGATATGTTAGTAGAAAATGGTGCTAAAATAGTAACTTTAGGTAATAGAATTTTAAGGACAGAAACAGCGCCAATAGCAATTGTGAGTAACATTGTGTATGAATTAGAAAGTTAAAAACAACTATACATATGAAAGGAATGTTAAAATAGATGGAAGAAAAAGAATTAGATACAAATGTAGATAAGGAAAAGAAGACTGCAAAAGCAAGAAAGACTACTAAGAAGAACGTTACAAAAACAATAGAGCCGGAAATTCAAAATAATAGATTTGAAGATGTTATAGCAAAAATGGAACAGGAAACTAAAAAAGTAAATAGCAGAGCAAAAGCTCAAAAGAAAGAAGAAGCAAAAGAACAAGAAATACAAGATACTAAGAAAAAGTCTAAAAAAGAAAATACTATTGTTCAAGAAAAAGCAACTAAAAATAGTTCAAAAACAAATAGTAAAAAAAGTAATGCTAAAAGTGAAAGAACTAAAAAAGCAAACATTAAAAGTCAAAAGGAAACTACAAAGAAGGTAAATGCAGAAACAAAAAAAGTAAGTAAGGAACAATACAAAGTAGAATCGGAAAACAAATTGATAGTTAGAGATAATGAAATAAATGAGCAAGAACTAGAAGAAATAGAAGAAGAGATAAAAAAACAAACTGTAGTACCAGAAGAAAGAATGAAAAAAATATATTTAAGAGTTTTCGAGAATATAATGTATGCAATAGTAATACTTTTATATTTTATACTTTTATGTATAGGCTCAAAATCTATACAAAAAGAGGTATTTTTTACAGACTTAAAAGTGTTTAGCATATTTACTATAGTAACAACAATATGTATGATGGAATATGCATATAAAAAAGATAGTGCAAGGTATACTGTACATTCAATAGAACTACTAGCAGTTTCTATTGTTACATTATTTTCACTATATTTTTATGTACAATACAACAGTAAATTTGTTGGAATATTGACTTCTATAGCATTAATATTTGCAATATATTATGTAGGCAAGTCAATAATAGGCTATATAAAAAGAAAAAGGCAAGCATTAAAGAAAACTAGTGATATAAGAAAAATAGCTAAATAAATGTGATCATCAGGAAGGAATGAATTTAAAATGAAAAGTATGACAGGCTTTGGAAGAGCAAAATTAGAAGTAAATGATAGAATATATACAATAGAAATAAAATCTGTAAATCACAAATATAATGATATATCTGTTAAACTTCCACGAAATCTAAGTTATCTAGAAGATAAAATAAAAAAGGAAGTAAACAACAATATATCTAGAGGAAAAATAGATATTCTAGTAACATTTGAGAATTATAGTGAAAGTGGAAAACGCATTATAATAAATCATGAACTTGCACAAAAGTACATAGAAGAATTAAAAAAAGTAGCAAAGGAAAATGATATAAAAGATGAAATATATGTTACAGAAATAGCTAAAATGCCAGATGTATTAACTTTGAAAAATGATGAAGATGAAGAAAGCACTATAGAAGCGGAAGTATTGCAATGTCTAAAAGAGGCAATTTCAAACTTTGTTCAAATGAGACAGGCAGAAGGAAATAGAATAAAAGAAGATTTGGAAAGAAGAATACAAGAGGTTGAGTCGAATATAGAAAAAATTTCTGAACATTCTACTGGACTTATTGAAGAATATATAGTAAAATTAGAAGAGAGAATAAAAGAAATATTAAAAGTAGATGTAGTTGACCAAGCAAGACTAGCAACAGAAGTTGTTATATATGCAGACAAATGCTCAATAGAAGAAGAACTTACACGATTAAAAAGCCATGTAACCGGGTTTAAAAGTTTGCTTAAAGAAGAAAATCCTGTTGGCAAAAAGATAGACTTTTTATTACAAGAAATGAACAGAGAAATAAACACAACAGGTTCAAAGTCTGGATGTATAGAAATAACTAATTTAGTAATACAAGTAAAAACACAATTAGAAGATATACGAGAACAAATTCAAAATATAGAATAAGTAGGAGGTATATAGAATGCAACTAATAAATATAGGATTTGGAAATATAGTATCAGCAAACAGAATTATAGCAATTGTAAGTCCAGAGTCAGCACCTATAAAAAGAATTATTCAAGAAGCTAAAGAAAATGGAAATGCAGTAGATGCAACTTATGGTAGAAGAACAAGAGCCGTAGTAATAATGGATTCAGGACACATTATTTTATCTGCAGTACAACCGGAAACAGTTGCAAGTAGATTAGATAAAGATGATGAAATAGAAGTAACAACTAAAAAGGAGAGTGAGTAATATGATGGTAAAACCAACAACAGCAGAATTATTAGAAAAGACTGATAGCAAATTTAGACTAGTTATAGCAACAGCTAAAAGAGCAAGACAAATAGCAGAAGGAGCAGAAAAATTAACAGATAAAGATGACGAAGCTCCAGTTTCTGTTGCAGCAGATGAAATAGCAGAAGGAAAAGTAATAATAGAAAATGATTAATTGCAAAAATAGGCGTAATCTGTAAAAGCGGATTGCGTTTTTGTTTATTATATAATAAATAGGGTAATATATTTTTAGTTTTACAAAGTAATATTTTTACATTTAAAGTATATTATAAAGAAATTATGAAATATTAAATAGAAGAGGGATGAAAATGGAAAAAAGAAAAATAATCTCATTAGCAGGAGAGCTTGCCAGTGGAAAAGGTGTTGTTTCTAAAATTATAACAGAAAAACTAAACTATGGAATTTATAGAAATGGGGAATATTTTAGAAAATTAGCTAAAGAGAAAAATATGGATGTTACAACTTTTAACAAATATGTAAAAGACCATCCGGAAATAGACTTTGAAATAGAAAGAAGCGCAGCCCAATATGCTAAAACTCATGATGAATTTGTAATAGATGCTAGGCTAGGTTGGTATGCTGTACCTAATTCATTTAAAGTATACTTAACAGTAGACATAGATGAAGCTGCAAGAAGAGCATTTAACGATGAAAAGAGAAAAGAAACCGAAAAATTTGAAACTATAGAAGAACAAAAACAAGATTTAATAACAAGATATAAATTAGAAAATGAGAGATACTGGAACTTATATAAAGTAAGAAAAGAAGATTTATCTAATTACGATTTGGTAATAGATACTACAGAAGGTAAACCAGAAAAAGTAGCAGATAAAATAATAGAAGAGTATGAAAAGTGGTTAAAAAAATAGAAGTGAATGAGACATTTTAAAATAATATAGTACCAATCAAAAAGTGGTGAGTGTAAATAGCTATATAAAAAGAGGAGCGAGGGAATCTAATAGATTACCCTCGCTTTTGACTAGGAACAGTTATAAGAAAGAGATTCTCTTTCTCTTATGGTCTACTGTAATAGGTGACCGATGACCGGTTACTTTCTGCAAATACGCTTCGTCCAGCTGACCTTTTTCGATGCATTCTTTAATCTTTGTGTATAAAGAATCTTGTGGGACTAAATTAAATCCCGTTACTTCCCAAGTTCCTTTTGTTGTATTCATTTTTCTCATAGTGCAAACCCTCCATAATGTAAATTTATAGTATACTTATATATTAACATAAAACACCAAAAATGTCAATAACTTTGTTGACATAAACTAAACAAAATGCTATAATATTAATATAGCAATTGTAAAAATATGTAATCATATATTTGGTTGCATGAGCCTAGAAGAGGAGGTACATTATGAGAATGCTTGATATGCAGGTTAGTGAACTTGAACAGTTAGGCAAAATAACAGAGAGTGAGGCCGCAGAATTTGTTGCAGAAGAGGAAAAAATTATTTGTCAGATAGGACGGGACATCTACGAAGTATGGGAGGTTGCAAAATTAAATCAGATAATAGCCTTAAGAAATTCGGGGGTGTACAGCAACTTGAAATTTTATATCAAGTAAGTACCAACACATAAAAACCAGTTTTTTTATAAAACTGGTTTTTGTGTGTTGTGTATTAAAAAGAAATTTGATATACTATACAAAAATAGAGAGCAAATACACAAGTGGGAAAGGAATGTAAATAACTATAGATGATAGCAGAGGTAATAATAAATAGTAATGCAAAACAGCTAGATAGAACGTTTGATTATAATGTACCAGAAGAAATGCTAAATGATATAAAAATTGGAAGTAGAGTTTTAGTACAATTTGGCAATATGAAAAAATTAGAAGAAGCATTTGTTATTAACTTTAAGGAGAGTACAGAATATAAAACTAAGAATATAGCCAAAATAGAAAAGGATATATTAAATGAAGATAAAATAGAACTTGCCAAATGGATGTCAAAAAGATATTTTTGTAATTTATCAGATAGTTTAAAATTAATGTTGCCACCAGGAACTACTACAAAAAATATGGAAAATAGAATAAAAGAGAAAAGTATAAATTATGTGGAATTAAAAAAAGATAAAGAAGAAATAGAAAGGCTTATAGAAGAAGGAAAGTTTAAATCTGAAAAACATGTACGAATATTAAAATTTTTATTGCAAAATGGAGAGATACCGTTAACTAATTTAGAGACAATTACAGAAACATCTAGAGCAATAATAAAAACTTTAGAAAAAAATGGCTATGTACAAGTTACAGAAAAACAAATAGATAGAAATTCATTTGCTAATAAAATTGTAGAAGAAAATAGAAAACTAAAATTAACAGAGGAACAGCAAAACGCTTATGACAAAATAGAAGAAGCTATAGACGACAGAATGAATAGTGAGTTTTTAATATATGGTGTAACAGGTTCACGGAAAAACAGAAATCTATCTACAATTAATAGAGAAGATATTAAGAGAAGATAGGACAAGTATTATGCTAGTGCCCGAAATTTCGTTAACGCCTCAAATGGTAAATAGATTTATACGGAAGATTTGGAGAAGAACAAATAGCGGTACTACATAGCAAACTTTCTACAGGCGAAAGATATGATGCTTGGAATAGAATAAATGAAGGAAAAGCTAAAATAATAATAGGAGCACGTTCTGCAATATTTTCACCAGTAGAAGATTTAGGACTAATAATAATAGATGAGGAACATGATGGGTCATATAAATCAGAAGCAAATCCACGATATGATGCAAAAGAAGTTGCAAGCTTTATTGCAAAACAACATGATTGCCCATTAGTGCTTGGAAGTGCTACGCCAGACATGAAGACATTTTATAAAGCACAAAAAGGCGACATTGAATTATTAGAACTTACTAAAAGAGCTAATAATTCTAATATGCCAAGTGTGGAAATTATAGACTTAAGAGAAGAACTTGCAAATGGAAACCGTAGTATGATAAGCAGAAAACTATATGATGAAATAGAAAAAAACATTAATGAAAATCATCAAACTATATTATTTTTAAATAGAAGAGGGTATTCAACATTTATAATGTGTAGAGATTGTGGGTATACAGTAAAATGTCCAAATTGTAATATAACAATGACATACCACTTAAAGCAAAATAAATTGAAATGTCATTATTGTGGACATGAAGAAAGACCAATAACATTATGCCCAGAGTGTAAAAGTCAAAATATAAGATATTTTGGAACTGGAACACAAAAGCTAGAACAAGAGATAAATAAATTATTTCCAAAAGCAACAACAATAAGAATGGACATAGATACGGTAACTAAAAAGAATTCACATGAAGAAATTTTAGAAAAATTTAAAAATGAAAATATAAACATATTAATTGGAACTCAAATGGTTGTAAAGGGACATCACTTCCCAAATGTAACTTTAGTAGGAGTTGTGGCAGCAGACAGCTCATTAAATATAGATGATTTTAGAGCGAATGAGAGAACTTTTCAAATACTTACACAAGTAGCAGGAAGAGCAGGAAGAGAAAATTTACCAGGGAAAGTTATAATACAAACATACAATCCAGACAATATAGCAATAGAACTTTCCAGCAGACAAGACTATAATAGTTTTTTTGATACAGAAATCATGCTTAGAAAACAGTTGAAATATCCACCATTTTGCGATATAATAGTAGTTGGAATTACGGCAAAAGATGAAATAGAAGTTATAAAAACGGCTGAGAAGATGCATAAAAAATTAAAACAGAAAATTATAGATAAAAAAATAGGATTGCTACTATATAAACCAGTTCCTGCTCCAATAGATAAAATAAAGAACAAATATAGATGGAGAATAATTATTAAGTGCGTATATAATGAACAGATAAATAATTTACTTAATTGTACTTTAAATGAAATGTACGAAGAAACAAAGAACAAGGAGACTAATATAATTGTAGATTTAAATCCTAATAATATGTCTTAATAAATTTTTGATTTTTAGATTTATAATATTTTTTTCGTCTCCTAGTTCGAGCTAAATTATTTACAAATTCTAATATAAATTTTATGGGACCCTTTCAATAAATGAACATTCCCCATAAAATTTATATAAGAATTACTACAATAATTTACTCTCAAGGCGTTGACGAAAAAAATATTATAAATCAATAAAACTTTAAGGAAAGGAATGATAAAGAAGATGGCTATAAGGCAAATAAGAGAAGAAGGGGACGAAATATTAAAGAAAAAATCAAGAGAAGTAGAAAATGTAGATGAAAGAATACAAGAGCTATTAGACGATATGATAGAAACTATGCATAAATATAATGGAGTAGGACTAGCTGCAGTGCAAGTAGGAGTATTAAAAAGAGTTATTGTAATAGACTTGTATGATGATAAAGGACCAATAAAACTAGTAAATCCAGTCATAACTAAACAAAAAGGTGAACAAGAAGTAGAAGAAGGTTGCCTAAGTTTTCCAAATAAGTATGCAAAAATGATAAGACCGGCAGAAGTAACAGTAGAAGCTTTAGATGAAAATGGAAAAAAAGTAAAAATACATGCAAAAGGATTACTTGCTCAAGCATTGAGTCATGAAGTGGACCACTTAGATGGAATATTGTTTGTAGATAAAATGATTCCTGGAACTTTAGAATATGCGGAGCCAGAAAATTAAATAGCAATTTTTAAGGGCAAATTAAAAATTGTAAAAGGGGGAAAAATAAAATGTTAAATGTTTTATTTATGGGAACACCAGATTTTGCGGCAGAATCTTTAAAAAGTTTAGTAGAAGAAAAATATAATATAGTAGGAGTTGTTACAAATCCAGATAGACCAAAAGGTAGAGGCATGAAAATGATAGCATCTCCAGTAAAAGAATATGCATTAGAAAACGGATTAGATGTGTATCAACCTGAAAAAGTAAAAAATAACGAAGAATTTATAGAAAAAATAAAAGTATTAAATCCGGACATTATCTGTGTTGTAGCGTATGGGAAAATACTACCAAAAGAAATTTTACAAATTCCGAAATATGGTTGTATAAATGTACATGCTTCAATTTTGCCACAATATAGAGGCGCTGCACCAATACAATGGGCTGTTTTAAATGGAGATAAACAAACAGGAGTTACTACTATGTATATGGACGTGGGAATGGATACCGGAGATATAATTTTAGTAGAAAAAACAGATATAGGAGAAGAAGAAACAACAGGAGAACTATGGGATAGACTTTCTAAAATGGGAGGAAAACTTTTAGCAAAAACTTTAAAGCAAATAGAAGAGGGAACTGCTCCAAGACAAAAGCAGAGTGACAATTTTACAAAGGCACCAATGCTTAATAAAGAAATGTCAAAAATAGATTGGCAAAATAAAACGGCTAGGGAAATTCATAATTTAGTAAGAGGTTTAAATCCAATAATGGGAGCATATACTTTCTTAAATGGAAAGAAAATAAAAATATGGAAGACTAAAGTAAGAACAGAAAACGAGCTATTAGAAATATTCCCAGAATTAGAAGAATATTTTTTCAAGGTAAAAGATTTAATGGCAGGAACTATAATGTTTGCTTCAGATAAAAAAGGTTTGTTTGTTAAAGCAAATGAAGGAATTATCCAAATAGAGGAAATTCAAAGTGAAAATGCTAAGAAAATGCTAGTAGGAGATTTCTTAAGAGGAAACGAAATAATGGCAGGTGAAATATTTGAATAAACTTTTTTCATAAAACTGTTGTAAAAAACAAAAGATATTGGTATACTTATAGTAATCAAAAAATTGATATAAAAACTAAAGAAATAAATAAGGAGGTTTTTGTTATGGAAAATGAAAACAAAGAAGAAGTAGTAGCAAATGAAGAGGTTGTAGAGCAAACAGAAAGCAACGAAATAAAAATTGCAGATGATGTAGTTGCAGTCATAGCAGGTGTTGCTGTATCAGAGGTTTCTGGTGTCGCAGAAATGGCAGGAGGATTTGCCGGAGGAATAACAGAGGTTTTAAGTGGAAAGAAAAATTTAGCAAAAGGTATAAAAGTAGAGGTTGGAGATAAAAATGCCAAGATAGATGTTAACATTATCGTAGAATATGGTGTTAGAATTCCAGATGTAGCTTTTGAAATTCAAAATAGAGTAAAAAAAGCAGTAGAAACAATGACTGGTTTAAAAGTTATAGAAGTAAATGTTAATGTACAAGGAGTTAGCACAGAGACAGAAGAAGCAGAAGAAACAACAGAAGAGTAAAAATTGTGAGGGTACATGATGTAGTGCCCTCTATTTAAATGGAGGTAACATATGAAAATTTTAGATAAAATGGGATTAATTATATTTGCAAATTTAGTATTAATAATGTCTGTAATTGTTTGCTTATTAATATTTGGGTGGTTAGATCCATCAACTTTATACCTTATAACTAAGGCGGCTTTAGCAGATACTGTAACAACTAATATATTTTTAGGATTATCAATAGTACTTATAGTATTAGCAATAAAATGCATATTCTTCACATCTGAAGATAAAAAAATTAATGGAATTAAAGATGGAATTTTATTAAAAAATGATGACGGACAATTAGTAATATCAAAAACTACATTAGAAGAATTAGTAAATAATGTAGTTAAAGGATTTGATAGTGCACAAGATGTGTCAAGCACAATAGCATTAGACGAAGAAAAAAGAATAATAGTATATGTAACTTTAAGTGTTAAAGAAAATGCTGTTATAAAAGAATTATCTACAAATTTACAAACAAAAATAAAATCAGCAATAAAGAAAACATCAGATTTAGAAGTAAAAGAAGTAAATATAAGTGTAAAAGAATTACAATCAGAAAATAATTCTATAGCAGAATAAGAGTAGCTTTACTGCTATAGATTATCATCTCTAAGAGAGGAATGGGATAAATTATGAAGGAAATTAAAGATTTTTTTATGAAATATAGAGGAGCTATAATAGGAGCAATTGTAGCAATTTTAATATTACTTACAAGATTTTACGTGTTTATAATAGGGCTTATATTAATAGCAATGGGAATCTATGTTGGAAATTACATTCAAGTAAATAAAGAAAGTGTAAAAGAAAAATTAAAAAATTTTATAGACAGAATTTAGAAAGGAAAAAATTATGAATCGTTCAGCAATAAGAGAACTTACTTTTAAATTATTATATAGTAATGAAATACAAAAAGATATGGATGAAGAACAAATAGACATATTTTTAAGTGAAAATAATATTGAAAGTGAAGAACAAAAAAATAGTATAAAAGAAACATTTAATGGAATAAAAAAATATGAGCAAGAAATTAGAAACTTAATATCAGAAAATTTAAAAGAAAATTGGACTTTTGATAGAATTTCTAAAATAGATGTTGCTATATTAAAACTTGCAATATATGAGCTTATATATAGCAAAATTCCTTACAAAGTAGTAATAAATGAAGCAGTAGAAATTGCAAAAAAATATGGAGATGATTCTGCCAAATCATTTATTAATGGTGTTTTAGCAAGTATTGTAAAAGAAAAAAATATTATGTAGGAGAATGTAAATGCAATATAATCCAATTACAGTAACACAGTTAAATACATATGTAAAAGAAAAATTTGAAAATGATGAATTTTTAAATAATGTATTAGTAAAAGGTGAAATATCAAATTTTAAACATCATTATACAGGTCACATGTATTTTACGCTAAAAGATGAAAATTCATTAATAAAATGCGTAATGTTTAAAGGATACACAGCAAATTTAAATTTTGTCCCAAAAGATGGGATGAAAGTAATGATTTTAGGAACTGTATCTGTATACGAAAGAGATGGAGTTTATCAAATTTATGCTAAGGCGATGCAAACTGATGGAGTAGGAGATTTACATGCAGAATTTGAAAAGTTAAAAGCAAAACTAGAGCAAGAGGGATTGTTTAAAGTAGAACATAAAAAGCAAATTCCATTTATGCCAAAAATTGTTGGTGTATTAAGTTCAAATACAGGAGCAGTAATAAGAGATATAATAAATGTATCTACAAGGAGAAATCCAAATGTGTATATAAGGTTATATCCTGTGCCAGTACAAGGTGCAGGTGCTAGTGAAAAAATTGCAAAGGCAATAGAATTTATGAATGAAAATAAATTAGCTGATGTGCTTATCATAGCGAGAGGTGGAGGTTCATTAGAAGACTTATGGCCATTTAATGAAGAAAATGTTGCAAGAGCAATATATAATTCCAAAATTCCTGTTATATCTGCTGTAGGACATGAAACAGATTTTACCATAGCAGATTTTGTGGCAGATTTAAGAGCACCAACACCATCTGCTGCAGCAGAGCTAGCAGTTCCAGAAATAAGTGATGTTCAAAATAAAATAATACTATGTCAAAATAGATTAAAACTTGCATTAAGCAAAAAAGTTGAATTAATGAAATTAAGATATCAAAAATGCTTGGCAAGTAAAGCTTTTAAAGAACCAATGCAAAAAGTAAACGAAAGTTATATGCTATTAGACAATATTGTAAAAAGTATAGAATACAATATAAAAAATAAAGTAAAAGATAAAAAGGTATACATGGTAGCAAATATTGCTAAATTAGACACATTGAGTCCATTAAAGACATTAACTAGAGGGTACTCAATAGCGGAGCACGATGGAAAAATAGTAAATAGCGCTAAAGTGCTAAAAACAGGTGATGAAATAAAATTGAAATTTGTAGACGGAGTAAATACAGCTAAAATAACAGATACATCTACAATATAATGAAAGGATATAATTGTAATTTTATAATTATATTATAAGAGGTTATGCAATATGAATAAAAAAGTATGTATAGTAATAGTAGTAATTATATTATTAGGGATAATTTGTGGAATAATGTTAAATAAAAACAGCAAAAACACAAATAATCAAAATGAAGAAAAAAGATTAGAAGAAAATAGTGTAGTAAATCAACAAGTAGCAAACGAAGAAGCAAATGTAGTAGATAATGAAACTGTAAATGAGGTTCAAGAAACATTAACTAACAGTGAGAAAGAAAATACAACAACAGAAACATTTACAGAAGAGCCAAAAACTGCAGAAGAAAAAGCTATAGCGATAGCAAAAAAAGACTATGGAAATGAGCAAGGTGTAAAATTTGGAGTAGAAGGAATTGATGAAAGTGGAAGATATATAGTAACTGTAAGAAATTCTGATACAACAGAAGCATTAGCATTTTATTTTGTTAATTTAACGAATAGCACTTTTACTAAAAAGGAAATGAACTAAAGTTATAGAATTTAGTTAAAGAAAGCTATACGAAAAGTATAGGGCAAGATAAATAGAAATATGACAAATTGCAAGTTAAATTGAAATATGAGAAAGGAAATATCAATGGAAGAAAAAAGCTTTGAAAAATTAATGAAAAGTTTAGAAGAAATTGCAAGTCAACTAGAAAAAGGGGATTTAAATCTAGAAGAATCAATATCAAAATTTGAAGAAGGAATGAAACTATCTAAAAAATGTAATGAAATAATAGAAAATGCAGAGAAAAAAATAACAATCTTACTACAGAAAGACGGAAAAGTTTCTGAAGAAAATTTTGTACAAGAAGATTAAAAAAAGAAAAGGGGAGCAATAGTGGATTTTATACTACAATATAAATATTTAATAATACCATTAGCAACATGGTTTTTCATACAAGTATTTAAAGTTATATGGGATTTAGTAGCAACGCATAAATTTAACTTTAAAAGAATATTAGGAGCAGGGGGAATGCCTAGTTCTCATTCAGCTGTAGTAACATCATTAGCAACTATGGTAGGAAAAGACAATGGAATAGATTCTGCAATTTTTGCTGTTTCAGTAATATTTGCTTGTATAGTTATGTACGACGCAGCAGGAGTTAGAAGGGCTGCTGGAAAGCAAGCAAAGCTATTGAATAAAATAGTAGAGACGCCAGGACTTACAAATTTGCAAGTGCAAGAAAGATTAGTAGAGGTGTTAGGACATACACCAACACAAGTAATAGTAGGCGCTGCAATAGGAGTGCTAGTAGGGTTAATATTCTAATGAATTAAGGGCATACTTAATATAAAAAAGTTTCATTATTAAAGGGCACGAGCTAAAATAGTTCGTGTCTTTATATATGTGTATGCAAAGTGAGTATATGTAAATAATAAAAAAAGACTTGAAAAATGTAAAAAAATATGTTAACATAAGAAAAAACTTATAATACCTATAAAATAATTATTTTAAGGAGGAAAAAACATGAAAAATGGATTATTATCACTAGGAAGCTTTATATTGGGACTGGCTGGAACACTATTATTTATGAAGTTTGCACCACATTTTAAAGGGGATATAATTATTCTTTTTATTTTAATAATTACAACAGCTATAGTTGTTACACATTTTTGGATAAAACAATCATATGTGGAAATCGATAAAGAAGAAAAAATAGAAAAGCAACGGATACAAAAGTTAGAAGTTAAATATGCAGACTATGTAAAAGTAGTGGATGAAGCTATACAAAATATGATTACAAAGGTAGAAAAAGAAGTGCCTGTAACTATTTTGAAGGAGCCTATGGGACATCGTTATCTAATTTTATTTGAAAAATATCTTGACTGGATATGTAAAAATAGAATAAAAGGTAAACCAGATACGTTTGTTATAGCATCATGTTTAATGTATAGCCTTATGAATAGAATAATGATTGGTACAGATGATGTGGAAAATTTTAATGGAGAAATAAGAAAATTAATAATTACAATTAATTGCCAATTAGCATTTGATGTAGCGTTAAAAATTATTTCAGAACCGATTACATACGATAAAGATGAAACAAATGGAGAATATACAGTTCCAAGATGCCATCCTAAAAAGGATATTGTTGTGCCAGAAGGATTAATACAGGATAATCCTCTATATAGCAGGATTGTTAGAAATATTGCAAAAGATTATATTGCAAATAGTGATTCACGTCATATAATGCAATTTTCAAACTTATTGCAGTTAATCTATTTGAATTGTGAATAGAAATAAAGCTCACCTACGTAAACTGTGGGTGGGCTTTATTTTTTAATTTATAAAAATTAATGTTGCTAAAATTAAATAAATAATGTATAGTATAAATAGTTAGTTAGAGAGGATGTGCGTAAAATGGAAGATATTGAAATTGCAAGAAATACTAAATTAGAAGGAATTGAAACAGTGGCAAAGAAAGCTGGAATAAACAAAGAATATGTAGAAAACTATGGAAAATATAAAGCAAAAATCTCATTAGATATAATGAAGAAAATAGAAGAGAATAAAGATGGAAAATTAATTTTAATAACATCAATAAATCCTACACCATTAGGAGAGGGAAAAACAACAATAGCAATAGGATTAGCAGATGGGTTAAGAAAAATAGGTAAAAAGTCTATGCTAGCATTAAGAGAACCATCATTAGGACCAGTATTTGGCGTTAAAGGTGGAGCAACAGGAGGGGGACACTCTCAAGTTGCACCGATGGAAGATATCAATTTGCATTTTACAGGAGACATACATGCAGTAACCACAGCAAATAATTTGCTATCAGCAATGATAGATAACCATATATACCATGGCAATGAGCTTGAAATAGAAAAAGTTACATGGAAAAGATGTGTAGACTTAAACGATAGACAATTAAGAGTGGTAGATACAGGATTATCAAGTGAAAAAAATATAACCTCAAGAGAAGATGGCTTTGATATAACAGTTGCATCAGAAATAATGGCAATACTATGTTTAGCAACAGATATAAATGATTTAAAAAGAAGATTAGGAAATATCATAATAGGTTACAATAAAGAAGAAAAACCAATTACAGCACACGATTTAAAAGCAGAAGGATCGATGGCAGTATTACTAAAAGAAGCACTTAATCCAAATTTAGTTCAAACATTAGAGCATACACCGGCTATCATTCATGGCGGACCATTTGCAAATATAGCACATGGATGCAATAGTGTAGTTGCAACAAAAATGGCATTAAAATTATCGAACTATGTTGTTACAGAAGCAGGATTTGGAGCAGACTTAGGAGCAGAAAAATTTTTAGATATAAAAACAAGAAAATTAGAAAAAATTCCAGATGCAGTAGTAATAGTAGCAACAATAAAAGCACTAAAATATCATGCGGGAGTAGAAAAAGAAAAAATTGCAGAAGAAAATGTGGAAGCTTTAATAAGTGGAAGCAAAAATTTAATAAAGCATATAGAAAATATAAAAGAAAAATTTGGACTAAATGCAATAGTTGCAATAAATAAATATTCACAAGACACACAAAGAGAAATTGAAGTATTAAGAGAAATATTAGAAAAGAAAAATGTAGAATTAAGTTTAGTAGAAAGCTGGGAGAAAGGTGGAGAAGGTGCAACAGATTTAGCAAAAAAAATAGTAAAACTTTGTAATAAAAAAGAACAATTCCAATACATATATAATGTAGAGGATTCTATAAAAGAAAAAATAGAAGAAGTAGCAACAAGCATATATGGAGCAGAAAAAGTAGAATACACGCAAGAAGCAGAAGAACAAATCAAAAAAATAGAACAATTAAAAAAAGACAAATTACCAATATGTATAGCAAAAACACAATATTCGTTATCAGATGATGCTAAAGATTTGGAATGTAATTTACCATTTACAATTCATGTAAAAGAGGTAAAATTAAAAGCAGGAGCAGAATTCATAGTAATTTTAACTGGAAAAACAATTACAATGCCAGGACTTCCAAAGCATCCTGCCGCAGAGCAAATAGACTTAGACGAACAAGGCAAAATAATAGGAATTTTCTAAAGGACATTTGGGGACGGGTCACTTTTGTCCTTTACATAAATCAATGAGGAATATACAAAATTAATAGGTGTTAATAATTTTAGGGGCTTATAAAATCATTTTAAGGAGTTGAAACAAATGGGTAGAAAAGCAAGAAAGAATTATGATACCTCTTTTTTTCATGTTATAGTACAAGGAATAAAAAAAGAGTACATATTCAAAAAGAATCACTATATAGAAGAATATATCAAATTGATGAACAAATATGAAAGTGAATTTGACTTATTAATTTTATCATATTGTATAATGAATAATCACGCACATTTACTTATATACACTAAAAAAATAGAAGATATGTCAAAATTTATGCATAAAGTAAACTTAATATATGCAAAATATTATAACTACAAAGAAAATGAAAGAGTAGGTTATGTTTTTAGAGATAGATTTAAAAGCCAACCACTATATGACATTACATATCTAATAAAGTGTATAAATTACATTCATCTAAATCCAGTAAAGGCATTAATTGTATCTGAATGTGAGAATTATAAATATTCGTCATATAATTATTATTTGAAAAATATAAATAATAGTGTTGATAATAAAATAAATTTTATAAAAGAGATTTTAGGACAAAACTATATGGAAGTGTTAAATAATAATTTAAAAAATACAAATATATTTTATGATGAAGATATAGATACAAATAATTTAATGGATAATAAGATTTTATATTTTTTAGAAAGAGAAAATATAAAAATAAACAATATATACGAAGATGAAGGAATACTTAAAAAGATAATTAAATATTTATATTTTGAAAAGAGTGGAATTAATAGAAAAAATATATTACAGAAATTTGGAATATATAAAGATTTATTTTACAAATTAATAGGATAAAAATTATGTAAAGGACAAAAGTGACCCGTCCCCAAATGTCCTTTGTGAAAACTATGTGAATTTTAGGAGAATAGTATTGACATTTAAATAAAAAGGGTATAGATTATTAGCAGTCGAAAACAAAGACTGCTAATTTAATATATAACAATATTAAATAATAAAATAAGTTAGGGAGGTAATGTAAAATGTTAAAACCATTAGCAGACAGAGTAGTTATTAAAATGTTAGAAAATGAGGAAACAACAAAGAGTGGTATAATATTAGCTAGTTCAACACATGAAAAGCCACAATTTGCTAAAGTGTTAGAGGTTGGACCAGGCACAGAAAAAATAAAGATGGAAGTAAAAACTGGAGATAAAATAGTAGTAAGCAAATATGCAGGGACAGAAATAAAATATCAAGGAGAAGATTTAGTTATAGTAAATCAAAGTGATATTTTAGCTATAGTCGAAGAATAAAATTGAAAAATGAATGTTAATTTAGAAAAGTGAAAGAAATTATATTTAGAAGGAGTGTCCCTTTTAGCA
>CAKPFO010000037.1 GCA_934153805.1 uncultured Clostridia bacterium
TAGTCTCTTTATGTATGCTTCTAATGTTTCTCTTCTTGCTCCTGGTCTTGATGCTGATATTGCATCTGCAGCTTGTACAAGAACAGCTTCTATTGTTAATGGTTCTACATCTCCATGGTGTGCTTGTACAGCATTAATTACTGCATCATTTTCTTTATATTTTCTCAATATATCAACACCAATTTCAACGTGTGTACCTTCCATATCATGGTCTAACGCTTTACCTATGTCATGTAGTAAACCTGCTCTTCTTGCTAGTTTTGGATCTAAACCTAATTCTTCAGCCATAATTCTTGCTAAATTTGAAACCTCTACAGAATGGTTAAGTACATTTTGACCATAACTTGTTCTGTATCTTAATTTTCCTAATAGTTTTATAATATCAGGATGAAGTCCTACAACTCCAGCTTCCATAGCTGCTCTTTCGCCTTCTTCTTTAATAATTTGTTCTAGTTCTTCTCTTGATTTTTCAACCATTTCCTCGATTTTAGCAGGATGAATTCTTCCATCATTAATTAATTTTTCTAGAGCCATTTTAGCAATTTCTCTTCTTAGTGGATCAAATCCAGAAATTACTACAGCTTCTGGTGTATCATCAATTATTAAATCTATACCAGTTAATGTCTCCAAAGTCTTTATGTTTCTACCTTCTCTACCTATAATTCTTCCTTTCATATCATCATTTGGAAGAGCTACTATTGAGACAGTAGTTTCTGATGTGTGGTCTGCAGCACATTTTTGTATTGCATAGCCAATTATTTCTTTGGCATTTTTTTCGGCTGTTTCTTTAGCTTTTTGCTCTAAATTCTTTATTAAAGTAGCTTTTTCAACTGTTATTTGTTTTTCTACCTCATTTAAAATTTGTTTCTTTGCTTCTTCTTGAGATAATCTTGAAATTTTTTGTAATTCTTCCATTTCTTTATTTTTTAGTTCTTCAAGTTCTTTCTTTTTTGCTTCGTTTTGTTCCATCTTGTTTAGTAAATCTTTTTCTTTTCTTTCTAGCATGTCCATTTTATTTTCAAGATTTTCTTCTTTTTGGATTAAACGATTTTCTTGTCTTTGTACTTCGCCTCTTCTTTCTCTAATCTCTTGATCTAACTCTTTTCTAGAATTCATTATTTCTTCTTGAGCTTTGTAAAGCTCTTCCTTCTTTTTGTTCTCCGCTTCTTTGTTTGCTAATTCTAGTATTCTTTTAGCTTCGTTCTCTGCGCTTCTCATTTTTGATTCAGCTATTTTCTTTCTTATAGTAAATCCTACAAATGTAAAGATTACTGCTGAGACTAGAAATACGGCGATATTAATTATGATATCCATAACTACACCTCTTTCTTATTTAATTTTCAATGTACATAAATATATATTTTTATCTATTTCATATATCTTTAACATATGATTTTTATTTTTTAATATATTTTTGTCTCCTATACTATTTTATATTTATTCTTAAAAAGTGTCAAGAGGTTTTTAGTAATTTGCACATAATAAAAGACACCAATCGGTGTCTTTTATGTTATGCTCTTGGGTGAGCTTTTTTGTATACATTTTTTAGTCCTGCATCTTGGAATTGCATATAAACTTGTGTTGAAGATATGTCTGAATGACCTAACATTGTTTGGATAGCTTTTAAGTCTGCTCCATTTTGTAAAAGATGTGTTGCAAAAGAATGTCTTAATACGTGTGGTGTTATATCCTTTGTAATGTGAGCTTGTTCTTTATAGTATTTTACTATTTTCCAGAATCCTTGTCTTGTTAATCTTTGACCATTGATATTAACAAATAAAGCTTTTTCTTTTTCATTTTTAATTAATACTGGTCTTGCATCTAACATATATTCTTTTAGTGCTTTTAATGATAAAGATCCTAGAGGAATGTTTCTTTCTTTGCTTCCTGTTTTGCATGTTACATATCCTTCATCTAAATTAACATCTGCTACATCTAAAGAGATTATCTCTGTAACTCTCATTCCTGTAGCATACGCAAATTCTAGCATTGCTTTGTCTCTAGTTCCTTTTAAATCTACATCCTTAGGTTGGTCTAGTAAAAGTTCTACTTCTTTTGCTGTTAAAACACTTGGTACTCTTTTTTCTATTTTTGGTGATTGAATATTATTAGTTGGGTCTACTTTTATCTTTTTATTTCTTATTAAAAATTGGTAGAATGATCTTATTGATGCTAGATTTCTAGATACTGTTGATGCCTTTTTACCTACTTCTTGTAAGTGTTCTAAATAGTCTTTTACATCTTCCTCTTTTACTTTTACATAATTTAATTTATTTTCCTCTAAGTATTTATTATAATATACTATATCCCTTTGATATGATTGTAGAGTATTGTCAGATACCTTCTTATCGTTTTGTAAAAATTCTAAAAAAAGTTTAATTTGTTTTTCCATTTTAGCTCCCCTATTCTTATAATATTTTTGTTTTTACATTAACTTACGTAAACTGTATATGTTATATCAAATTCCTGTCAAATTGTAAAGAGATTTTTTCAAAATTCTACAATTTTTTTATTAAATTGTTTCAATTCACAGTTTATAAAATTTTTTCTTTAAAAGTTTGATAGTATATTGTTTTTTCATACCTTGTGTGTCGCGGCCATCCTTTAAAAAAATACTAGTATGTTGGCCGCTCCAATCGCACTCGCAAGCTCGTTTGGTCGCTTACGCGGTATTCCAAAGCAATATATATCAAACTTTTTTTATTAAATCCTAGATGGCTGTGAATTGTAACAATTAATTTTTTTATTGAGTAATAAAAGATTTTTCTGTCAATAACTTTATAATATTATTTTTTGTCTCCTCGTTCAAGCTAAATTATTTAGAAATTCTAATATAAATTTTATGGGACCCTTTCAATGAATGAACATTCCTCATAAAATTTATATAAGAATTACTACAATAATTTACTTTCAATACGTCGACTAAAAAATAATATTATAAAGTTATTGACTCATGATGTTTTACACAAAAATCTTCACACTCATTGCAACTATATTACTAGAAATATAAGTCTCTATAAAAGATGCACCTACTAGTAATAATGCCATAAACGCAGAAAAAACAGTATGTCTAATAATCTCTAACTTTATATTTTCTTTTCGCTTGTCTTTTATTATTGACTTATACAATTTTATTCCACTTACTCCTAACGCTAATATGCATGGAATAAATATAATATTTTGGAGTAGTAATGATTCTACACTAAATAATATTCCTTTAAATACTCCATATGTCATAACTATAGATGATATCGTATATCCTAGGCACAAACCTCTTACTCCTATTATTATATATACAATTGGAATTCCAATAACAGTAGAGCCTATAAACCATAAAGATAATGCAAGCAATAGATTGCTTATTATAGACTGTTTAAGCAGTTTTGCTGAATCTATTTGGTAATCTGTATTTAATGCATTTGTGAAGTTTTGCAAATATTCCGACACTTCAGCTTTCTTTACATCTTCTGTATTATTAACAAACATTACTCCTAAAATGATTCCTATTAAAAACACAATTGAAACTATTAAATATTCTTTTGCATTACTCCTTATATGTTCTCTTAAAATATTTACAATTCTAAATTGCTTTTTCTCTCGTTTGCTCATAAAAGACCTCCTTTGTTGTTTATACATAATGTCTATTCAATAAAGGAAGTCTTTAGAACCTAAGTATTTATTTTTCTTTTTGTAATTCTTATGTAGTTTACTCTAGCTTTCCGTAATTTCCGCCACCACCAGAATGAATTTTTACATTTCCATTTCGTGCTTCCACAATTTTTTTAGCTATTTTTTCGCCTACAACAGCTTCTATATCATCTTCTGATAATTTATGTAGTATTGTCATCTCCGTTCCAAATGAATCTAATAATTTATCAATAGCCTTGTTTCCAACTCCAGGGATGAATCCAAGTGGTATTTGATAAATGTATGGTGGTCTATATTCTGGGCTCTTTGCCCTTTCTTTATCTTTTATTAATTCTATTCTATCAAACACTCCAAATGTTACCTTTTCGCTTCCACAATAAGGGCATTTTGTTACTGGCTCTTTTGTTTGTATAGTTTGATTGCAATTATCACAATAAGTTCTATGATATTTTCCTAGTTTTGGATCTAGTCCATAATTTGCTATTACTTTTCTGCCGTCTTCGTTTTTTAAAGCCTTTACTACTTCTTTAAAAGATATATCTTCTACTAATAATTTATTGTATTCTCTTGCAATTTTAGGTAAAGAGTGCGCATCTGAATTTGTTACAAATGTTTTACTTTCTAGTTCTGATATTGTATCTGCTAAAAAAGTGTCTGAGCTTAGCCCTAATTCTACGGCAAATATTTTATCATATTTTTCTTTAAATATATTTTTTAATCTATCTGTACAATTTCCATAATAGCTTTTATGTGGGGTAAATATATGTGCAGGTATTAATATTCCATTGTATTTTTCGACTATGTCTATTAATTCATATCCAGATATATCTGACCTTTGTGTACTAAGTGTTATATTTTTTATATGCTTACTCATTTCATTTGAGAAGCCCTTTATATCTTTTAAATGAGGGAAAAAGCATACATTGTGTGCAGCACCTTTGTTTCCATTTCTTCCTATTTCTGAGGTTTCTACCTCGCTTCCTAAAAGAATGCAAACTTTGTCTTTATATATAATTCCTCCGTCTTCTATCTCGTAGGCATCTCCTGTTTTCAAAAAGTTTTCTATATCTTCTATTACATAAGGTGATGCGCAATCAATAATTCCGCATATTTGAATTCCTTTTCTGTCACTGCACTCCTTTGCAATATTAGCAAAATTTAATGACCTTGCTGCTGTTATTTTTATTGGTTTTCCTGCTTCGCTTCTTCCTATGTGTATGTGTAAATCTGCAAATACTTCGTTCATTTCTTTGTTTCTTCCTTCCTTAATATATATTAATAAGCAAAAATTCTATTTAAAAGACATGAGTATCACATGTTTTAAATAGAATTTAGTATAATCAAAATTATAGTTATTTTTTACTTTCTTCTTTTTAATACGACTGTCTCAATATCTTCTGGATTAAATTCTATGTTTATAGGACCTTCATCTATTATTTCTTGTGGCTTAGACCTTAAATCTTGCAATGCATCTTCTATTTCTACTAGAGAATTATACGCATTAACAATAGCTATTTTAGTTGTTCTAGTTGTATTCATTAATCTAGATAAATACTCTAAACTTCTATTTAGTCCTACATGTGCTCTTTGGATTTCTTCTACAAAACTAACAAAACCATCTAAATATTTATTAGGTTTACCTTTTAAGTTTCTGTATTCTAATAGCAACAATGCTTCATCTGGTTTAAAAGCTACCCTATCGTATCTATCTAGTAGCATACCTCCAAAGTGGTCTACTATTTCTAATATATCACTTTCATTTTCACGTGGTTCACTTTTTGAGTATCTATTTACCTCTTCACAAATTTTGCAAAATCTTTTTTCAAATCCAAGTCTCTCTAAATACATAGCTCCATCTTTTGCATACGATTTTAATCTTTTTATATCACCAAAATCGTTTGGTTTCTTACAATTACATAATAAACATGCTGTTATAAGGTAATTTTCGTCTATACCTTTTACATCCATTGCATCTATAAATAATTTTGCAATTTCTGTTTTTAATATAACTGATTTATCAAAAAATATATTTGTCTTCTTTTCTAAGTAATACATTATTTCCATTTTTCTAACCCAGTCTTTTTCTTCTAAAATATAACTTGCAAAAGATTCCATCATTTTTATCCCGTTCCTTTCACATAAAAGTTTTTCATTTATGCTTTTTTTACATTATATTTCAAAAAAATGGTTAATTCAACATTGTCACACAAATGATATGTAAATGTAATAATAGTGTAACAAAACATTGTTACACTACTACTATTTTATTTGTATAATCTAAGTTTGCCCATGAGCTATACTCGTAACCTAAAGTATAAACATCTGTAGCAAAGATGTCTTTTTCCATCATCTCTTTTAGATTTTTATTCATATTTTCATCCATAAATTTCTTTACTGATGTAATCATATTCATTCTTGGATTTATTTTGCATATATCAGATAATAGTTCTCTACCTTTTTTTGAAACTCCTAAAACACGTGAATATGGAACTATTTTTTTAGCAACAGTCATATCTTTTTTAGTTATTCCTAGCAATACATATAATAAAATTCTTTGTATTCTAGTTTGTGTATATCTTTTAGTTTTTATAATGTTTATTAAATCTGGTAAATTGTTACACGAATTTGCTGCATTTTTTATTGAATATTCTAAACCTTCTGTAACATCTGGTATTTCTGCAATTTCTTTTACTGACATTTTTCTTAATGCATATAATATTTCTTTTTCATATTTTGCTATACCTAGTACATAGTTTCCTCTTTTTATTTCTTCTCGTAAAAGCATATACGCATTTGTTGGCATTACTTTTCTAATATCTTCATATTGTTCTCTTTCAACAAATTTTCTAATAGCTGTACTGCTAGCAAACTCATCAACAATTTTTTCATCATTGTAATATACCTTTTTTCTTTGTATTGAAAATGGTTTTATATCGCTCTTTAGTCTTCTTAATGCTTTTAAATATTCTATTGCTAATATATTATTAGGACCAGATAAGATATTAGCATATCTTTTTATATCATTTATATACATCATAACTGCATTTTCTCTTGCCTTTGGATATGATATTCCCTTTCCCAACTCGTGATTTAATATTGCTACATATTCTTTTGGTTCATTGTATAAAATATTTGCAATATTATTTAAAGCAGCAAAGTCTGATGTTTCCGTTCCAAAACAAAGAGTATCTACTATTTTTAAACTATCTAATATTTTTATAGCGCCTTCTGCGAAATTCTCTGCACTAGATATACTATAAATAGTAGGAAGTTCTATAACCAAATCAACTCCGTTTTCAAGTGCCATCTGAGTTTTTACCCATTTATTACATAAAGCTGTATCTCCTCTTTGTGTAAAGTTTCCGCTAATTACAGCAACTACATATTCTGCTCCAGTTTGCTTTTTAGCTTCTTCTATTTGGTATAAATGTCCATTATGAAATGGATTATATTCTGCTATTATTCCCAAAACTGTTGACATTTGTTTTTCTCCTTCCTATGTTATTTAGACAATTTTTCATATTTTACTTGTACAATTTTATTTACATTGTTATAATAACATATAATAAAAAAAAATACAATGAAAGGTAAAATATTTATGGAAGAAATTATTATATACACAGATGGTGCTTGTTCCGGTAACCCAGGACCACGGTGGATGGGGCTCTATATTAATGTACAAGGGCGTAAAAAAAGAAATTTCTGGTGGTCAAAAAGAAACTACAAATAATATAATGGAACTTACTGCAGTTATTCAAGCTCTTAGACTTGTTAAATATCCTTGCAATATAAAAATTTATAGTGATAGTGCTTATGTGGTAAATGGTTTTTTACAAGGTTGGATTTATAATTGGATAAAAAAAGGTTGGAGAACCGCTGATGGTAGCCCTGTAAAAAATAAAGAATTATGGGAAGAATTATATAATTTTACTAAAGTTCATAAAATTGAATTTATTAAAGTAAAAGGTCATAGTGATAATGAATTTAACAACCGTTGTGATGAACTTGCACGAAATGCAATTTTAACCTTATAATTATAGATTTTATATATAGTGCAGACTGTTACAAAATCTAATTTTTGTCATATCTATATTCTACAGAAATAGAAATATTGTAATTTTTTTGTAAATTTTACAATATTTCTATTTTTATATGTTATAATAAAAATATGTTACAATTCAATAATAATTTTTAGTGTCCTTTCAAATAAGATATATCACTTATCATTTTTGGACATATTCTTCTTTAATGAACTGTAACAAAAATAGAAATAAAATTTTTATATTATTTTAAGGAGGATTATTATGATTAGTGAAGGAAATCAAGAACCAATCTCTCAAGAAGTAAAAAATGACTTTTTACCAAAAACTTTCTTTTGGATGTTTTTAGGATTGTTAGGTACTGCTATTGTAGCATGGTATACTTACTCTTCTGGATTATTTGTAAGTATATTAACTAGTGGTAGTTTTGGAGCTTTATTAATTGCAGAAGTTGTAGTCGTTTTAGTATTTTCACTTTTATTTAGAAAACTTTCGCCTACTGTTGCAGGCATTCTATTTTTTGTTTATGCTGCTATTAATGGTGTTAGTTTATCTACAATATTTGTAGTATTTGAGCTAAACTCTGTTGTATTACTATTTGTAGCATCAGCTTTATTATTTGGAGCATTTGCTTTATATGGCTACCAAACATCAAAGGACTTAAGTAATTGGCGTACATTACTTTTTGGAACTCTAATTGTTGGTTTAATTGTAAGTATTATTAATTTATTTATTGGTAATACTATGTTAGATATTATTCTAGACTGGGTTATACTTTTAGTATTCTTTGGAATTACAGCATATGATATGAACAAAATTAAACAATTATATTTGGATGAAAATCTAGATAAAAGCAAATTGCATATATATGGTGCAATGGAACTATACTTAGACTTTATAAATATCTTCTTACGTATTCTTTCTATATTTGGAAAAAGAAGAAATTAAATTTTATAAATTAGAAAATTACTAACAAGTAAAACTTGTTAGTAAAACAAATAAAAGGCCTGTAATAAATTTTATTGTTTATTACAGGTCTTTTTGTTTTAGTTATTTTTTACTTTAGCATGCAATTTTGCACACTCTTTTTTCAGGTTCTCCAGCTCATATTTAAGGTCTGAATTTTCATTCCTCAGTTTTTCGTTTTCGCTCCGAAGTTCATCCACTTCTTCAAGCAGTCTTTTCATATCAGTCATATTACCATTCCTTTCTTGAAGCATAAACTTAAATTTAAAATTTTTCATATATAAAGCATATCACTTTATGTTAATTTTGTCAATATGACTGAATTTTTTATATCCACCTATACGTTTGCTTGTTTCAACATCCAAAGTGTTTTTGTATAGTCTGCTATAAATTCATCAACAAATGTCGATGTTCGTGTATCTCCTTGTTCATCTGCTTCTTGCTTAATTTTAGTTGTACACTCTAATAAATGAGAAAAATCTTTTATAATTTCCGTATAAACTATATCTGACTTTACCTTCATATTTTGTGCTTCTGTTATTTTTGTAGTATTCAAATAATCTTTCATTGTTCCTAAAGGTTCTCCACCTATACTTAAAATAAACTCTGCCACCTCATCTATTTGCTTATTTATTTCATTATAATATTCTTCTAATTTCGAATGTAAAATAAAAAAATCCTTTCCTTCTATATTCCAATGATAATTTTGCAATTTTCTGTAAAAGACATTTAAATCAGCTAAATATTCATTTAATTTAGTTATTAAACTTTGCATACTCTTATTCCTCCTCTTTCTTTTTTTATAAATTATTTCCTCAAATTAAAAATTTATACTTACATATAGAGAGTCAAAGAGTTTTTTTATAGGGTTGTCCCTTTTTGTAAATTTTTTCGAAAAAGGGGCGTCCCTAATCGATTAGGGACGCCCTTTTTTAAAAAATATTTTTTACTTTGTCTACAACGTAATGGCTTCCACCTTTATTTTGTACATCTTCTACCATGCTGATTATCATTAACTGCCTATCACTATTTTCATCTGCTATAAATGCATTAAACCAGCCTATTTCTCTTCCTTCTTTATCTTCTTTAGAGTCTTTTATTTCTGCTGTTCCTGTTTTTCCTGCTATTGTTAATCCTTCTATTTTAGCACTATGTGCTGTTCCTTTAGGATTTTCTACAACTTGTATCAAGTCATTTTTTATTGTATTTGCCGCTTCCTTGCTAAAAGCTTCTTTTACCAAATAGCTTGTATTTACGTTTTTCGTATATTCTATGTATGGTTTTACCATATTTCCATCATTTACAAATGCTGAATATATTGTTGCCATATGTATTGGATTTACTAACATTTTTGCCTGTCCGTATCCACTATTTGCAAGCATTGTTTCTGTTTCAAATGTATTATTATTTGAAAAACTTGATTTTATACTTCCTGTTGGCATTTGTATATCTTGATTAAACTTTATTTTTAATAAGCTTTGTGCAAAATTTTCTTTTCCCACTTTTAATGCAGCTTTTGCAAAATATATGTTATCTGAATAAATTAATGCATTTTGCAAATTTGCATTTCCACTATATGTAGAAAGAGTTGTTATATAAAAATCTTTCCAGTCAGAACTTAATTGCCACTTAGTTCCACTTGCTCCAAAGTCTTCGTCTGCTGTAAAAGCATTTGTGGTTAGTCCTATTGCTCCTGTTACAGGTTTAAAAGATGAACCCGGTGCATAGCTTGCTAAAGTTCTGTTATATAAAGGTTTTGCTTCATCATTTAATAACTCATCCCATTTATTTACTGTTATTCCTAAACTAAAATCATTTGAGTTAAATGTTGGTGTGCTTACTAATGCTAAAATTTCTCCTGTTTTAGGATTAATTGCAACTGTCGCACTCTTATCTTCTTTAAATTGTTCATATGCTTTTTGTTGAATACTAGAATCTATTGTAAGTTTTATTGCTTCTCCATCTTTTGCTACTTTCTTAGCAATTGTTTTTACTTTATTTTCATCTTCTCTTGTTATATATATTTCCGCTCCGTCTGTAGCTTTTAATCTATCCTCATATATTTTTTCTAGGCCTGTTTTTCCTATTACACTTTGACTAGTATATCCTAAATCTTTCTTTTCTTTCAGTTCATCTGCATTTATTGATTGAACATATCCTAATAAATGTGAACTTGCTTCTCCTAATGGATAAATTCTTTCATCAGTATCTATTATCTTAATTCCTTTTATATCTAGCAATGCAGCTTTTAAATCTGTCTCGCTTTTAAGCACTGTTTTTAATGGTACAAATGTGTCGTTTTTTACATAAGATGCTGATAGTCCATTGTTTACCGTTTCTTCTGAAATGTCTAATAATTCTGCCACTTTCTTTATATCTTGTGCTTTTGTTTCTTCATTCATTTTTCCAGGTACTAGTCCTATTTGAGAAGCTGTTTGCTCACCTGCAAGTACCTTATCATTTCTATCTAATATTTCTCCTCTTTTAGCAGTTATTGTTGAAACTCTTACTTTATAGTTGTCATTTAAACTTGGAAATATTAGATTTGATGACCACTTTATTTTGTAAGCACCTTCCTCTTTTTCTAAATGAGCTGTATTAGAAAAACTAATTTCTCCTGTAACAGTGTTCATTACTGTTGTATACACTATTTCTGCATTATTTTGCTGTTTGGTTGTTTTGGCAATATTTATTTCTATAGAGCTTAATTCTATTCCTTCATAGATGTTTTTATTTCTATTTATAAAAGTTTCCTTTTCTGTATTATTTGCTACTAATGAATACATTCCTTCATAATTTTTTTCTCTTATATATGATACATATTGTTTTAGAACATCTTCTGGATTTTGAGTTTCTTTAGTAGTCAATATAATTGTAACTAAAGCTATTACCAAAATAATTGCTATTATAGATATTATAACTATTTTCTTATTTTTCATATTTACAACATTCCCTTCTTAATATCCAAATTAATATATAATGTCTTGTACGAATTCATCATCATTATAAACTTTTATTGCATTTGGTATAATGTCTATCACGAACTTATTATTTGTTAGCTTTTCTCCGTCCACATTAAATGTAACATTTTCTTCTAATTCTAGTTCTACATGGTTTGTCCTAAATTTATGTACTTTTCTTTTTCCTTCATGCTTTCCATTTTTTACTTTTAATATTAATGGTATCATCTTTAATTTTGGCATTTCTTCGGCATAATATATATCTAATAGTCCATCAGTTAATTGTGACTTTGGAGCTATGTTAAATCCGCCTCCATAATATCCACCATTACATATGCTTAATATTGTATATTTTCCTTCTATGTTCTTTATGTTAGTTTTTAATTTCACTTTTTTAGGTTTAAACTTTACAAAAGTATATACTATACTTGCATTATATAACTGACTTGTTGGTATTTTGGTTTTTCTTAATATATCTACATTGTTAGCTACTTCTGCATCAACTCCTGTACATGCAACATTTATAAAATAGATATCATTTATTTTGCCTAAATCTATTACTGATTCTCCTTTGGGAAGTTTTTTAATTGTTCTATATGTGTCATTTCCAGAGCCTGCTGGAATAATACCTAATTTATTATTAGTACCAACTATAGATTTAAGAGTTGTAGTTATTGTTCCATCTCCACCTACAACATATATTATGTTTTCAGTATCTTTATATTCTTCTGCTATTTGTGCTGTTGTATAGTTTTCTTCTACATATCTTATTTCGTAATCTATACTTCTCTTTTTACAAGCACTTTCTATATTAGGTAATATTTTTATATATCTACCTCTTCCAGCAATTTTATTTATTATAAATATATACTTCATATATTCCTACTTTCTAAGTAATTTTAATACTTCATTTTCTAAATAAACATTTGCTTCTTCTAATTCCATATTGCTAAAATCTATCGGCTTACCAAACTCTATTTTTAAGCCTTTTCTAAACACTCTATATTCTCCTGTTATTGCAAAAGGAACTATTTTTGTATTCGTCTTTTTCGCTATTGCAACCGCTCCATGTCTAAATTTCAAAAGCTTCCTATTGGTCCTATTTCGTGTTCCTTCTGGGAAGATTCCTATAGTTCCACCATTTTTTAAAATATTTTCTGCCTCTATTACAGCTACAGGATTACTCTTGCCCCTGTGTACTTTTATTAGTCCAATCTTTTCAAAAATCAATCCATGTAAACCTTTAAACAATTCTTCTTTTGCCATATAATGAACTATTCTATTTGTGTTGCTCATTACTATAACAGGGTCTACTGCATGTCTATGATTTCCTGCAAAAATTAGGCTTCCCTCATTTGGTATATTTTCTTTTCCTATTACTTGTGGTCTATATATTATTTTAACTAAAAAAGTATATATTGCTTTGCATACATTATATAATCTATTACTTTCCATATCTTCCTCCGGACATAATGTTATCACAAAAGGTTTTTATTAGCAAGATTTACTTTTTTGTAAAATTTCTTTTTTATGTGGTATATATTGAATATTAATTCTATTTTCAGGTTTTGTATCAAATAAATATAAAAATATAACAAAAAAGTATTCTAACGGTTTCATTATTAGATATGTTATATCTGCTGCTTTTGCTGTTTTTATATGTTTTGCAATTGGATAACCATATTTATCATATATATATCTTATAAAATGATGTACTTTTGGAAATTTTTCTTGTAAATAATCTTCAAAAGCATTTGCCACGCACAATTGTCTATTTATTACAATTGCGTGATCCTTTCTTATTCCAAATCTTAATGGTTTTACTAATTTTTCATGTCCTCTTAAAGATACAGTACATAGGTAATGTGCATCATATACTAATGGTGGCGGAGAAACTTTTGTTGATAAAGTCCACTCACTTGTCTGTGTAAAAGCCCTTATAAATTCGTCTGGTCTTTGTCCAAATATTACTAATATAATTATTACTATTATTAAAAATGGTATAGTCAAAACAATTGCTACTACTGGCCAATTTGAACTATCATTTAATATTGCACAGCATTTATCAAGAATTCTATTATTATATTTTACTTTTCCTATTTGCTTTTGTTGATATTCAAAAATAACTTCTTTCCAAAGCCTAATAGAGCATAGTACATAGTTTAATGGGAATAATGCATAGTACATATTAAAACCGTTATTTATATTTTTATATATTTGCACAGTCCATATAATACTTATTATCGTTCCTATTATCATTGCAGACATACATAAAACTATTGCAAGTGGTGGCAAATTAGTCTTTTTAACTCTAAGGAGTACATATCCTATAATTGCAATAGTTATCAAAAATACTATAGTAGGCATTGATACTGTTGCTATTGGTTCATGTAAAGTTCCAAATCCTCCTACTTCTCCATAAGCTATACTCAATTGCTCTGAATATGGTTTGTATTCATTAAGTCCATACAACAATATTGTAAATAATATTCCCAATACAAATGTAGCTACATCTACAGCATTTTCTAATATTTTATTCTTATTAAACAAATTTATTATATTTAGTAATGTTAGTATCCATGGTGAACCTAATATAATAAAAGCTAAACCTAATATTAATAATTCCATATACTTTCTTCCTCTTCTTATTTTTCTTTATACTCTAAGATATCCCCTGGAGTACAATTTAAAATTTCACATAATTTATCTAAAGTAGAAAATCTTATTGCCTTTCCTTTATTTGTTTTTAATATAGAAAGGTTTGCTGGTGTAATTCCTACTTTTTCGGCAAGTTCTTGTGATGATATTTTTCTTTTAGCCATCATCACATCTAAATTTACTATTATAGACATCCTTTTCTCCTCCTATATTGTTAAATCATTTTCTTCTTTATACTGTATTGCTTTTATATATATTTCATTTAAAATTTTAATTCCAGTTCCAAACACAACAAATCCAGTTGCAAATACTAATATTAATAAATTTAAAAGTAATTTTTCTCCCATCCCCATCCAGCTAAGAAAATTTCTAGAAAACATGTTTATTCCAATTAGTATTATAAAATACAAAATTCCTATTACTATTGATGCAATAAAAATTTTGTTTAAACATTTAGCATTTTCATCTTCAAAAAGTTTGTTATTTTTTAAATTATTAAATATCTTTATAAATTTTCCAATTATATAAAGAGCAACTATTCCTGTTGTTAAAAATACTACAAGTACTATAATAACAGAAATAAATTGAAATAGATATTGCTCGAAAAAACTATATCTTGCAGACTCTGACATAATTGTAATTCCACATACTCCTAAAGCAGCAATATCTACCAATGTAATTATTAAAAATAATATTTCTAGTGTACATTCTACTTTAGATGATAAACTCTTCTCTCCTAATATTTTCATTTTATTTTTTTCCCCCTATTTTTTTAATTTTCTATAGTATATATTTTTATATTTTGTTTGTCAATATTTTTTTATCGTTTTTCGATATTTTTAAAATAAAAAAAGAAACGACTTTAATTTAGCGTTTCTTTTTTAGTTTCTATCCTTTATTTTAAATTCTCTTTCCAATATAGCTATTTTTCTTTCCTCTTTTTACAACTATATATGTATTTTCTATAAACATAGTATCATCTACAACTGTATTTGTATCTGTTATCTTTTCTCCATTTATTGATACTGCATTATTAGATACAAATTCTCTTGCTTCTCTTTTGCTTGATGCAGCACCTAATGTTACTAATAAATCTAAAATATTTTGGTTTGCTTCTACCTCTTTTATGTCTTCATTTCCAAATAATTCTTCAATATCTTCTTTGCTTAAATCAGCAAATTTATTGTTAAACAAATGGTCTGCTAAGTTTACTGCTTTTTCGTATTCTTCTTTTCCATGTAAGAAAGTAATTATTTCTCTTGCTAATGCTTTATGAGCTTCTCTCAATTCTGGATGTTCGTTGTTTTTTCTTTCATAGTCTTCAATTTCTTCTTTAGAAAGGAATGTATAAATTTTTAGGTAATCTATTACTTTAACATCTTCTACGTTTGTAAAAAATTGATATAGTTTGTAGCTTGATGTTTTTTCTTTATCTAACCATAGCGCATTTCCTTCACTTTTTCCAAATTTCTTTCCTTGTGAATCTGTAACAAGTGGCATTGTAAATGCATAAACTTCATCTCCTGTAGATTTTCTAATTAAATCTATACCAGCAGTGATATTTCCCCATTGGTCAGAACCTGCACATTGCATGTCCACACCTTTATTTTCATGTAGCCATTTAAAGTCTAACGCTTGTAAAATCATATATGAAAATTCTGTGTAAGTAATTCCACTATCTAGTCTTCTTCTTATAATATCTTTGTCAAGCATATAATTTATATTGAAAAATTTTCCATAGTCTCTTAAGAAATCTATTACATTTATGTCTTTGTACCAGTCATTATTGTTTACAACTTCAAAACCAAATATTTTTTCAACTTGAGCTTTTAAGCATTCAAAATTATGTCTTACCTCTTCTTTAGAAATCATTGCTCTTTCAGTAGTAGGACGTGGGTCTCCTATCATACCTGTTCCACCTCCAACTAATAAAATTGGATGATGACCTGCTTCTTTTAATCTTTTTGAAATTAGAAAGCTTGATAAATGTCCTACATGCAGACTATCTGCTGTTGGGTCTGTTCCTATATAAAAAGTAAGCCCTCCTTTATTTAATTTTTCTTCTAATTCTGGACTTGATATATCTTTTATAAGTCCTCTCCATTTTAAATCTTCAACTAATGTCATTTTTATTTCCTCCTTTTAGGGACGCCCCTTTTTCGAAAATTTTTGCGATTTGGGACACTCCTACTTTTATTTATTATTGTTTAAACTTTGTCTATTGGATACTTTTATTTTATTGATATATAGGAGTGTCCCTTTTTGTTAATTTTTTCGAAAAAAGGGCGTCCCTAATCAAAAAAGCCAAATGCATCCTGTTAAAGGACGATTTGACTCGTGGTACCACCTTTATTTACTTATTTTAATAAGCCTT
>CAKPFO010000038.1 GCA_934153805.1 uncultured Clostridia bacterium
AAAGAGCCAGTAATACTTGATAGATCACAGGCATATATAGGAGTTTTAATTGATGATATTGTAACAAAAGGAACTAACGAACCTTACAGAATGATGACTTCTAGAGCAGAATACAGACTTTTATTAAGACAAGATAATGCAGATATGAGATTAATAAAAATAGGACATGATGTTGGATTAGTTTCTGATGAAAGATATGAAAGATTTTTAAATAAAAAGAAAAACATAGAAGAAGAAATTGCAAGAGTAAGAAGTAAAACGATAAAACCAACTGAAAAAGTAAATAAATTGTTAGAAAACTATGGCTCTTCACCAATTACAACAGGTGTAAAATTAGCAGATTTAATAAAAAGATCAGAGCTTACATATGAGGCATTAGCATCAATAGACGATGATAGACCTATTTTAGATAAACAAGTACAAAAAGAAGTTGGAATAGAACTAAAATATGAAGGTTATATAAAATTGCAAGCAGAACAAGTTGAAAAATTTAAAAAATTAGAGGAAAAGAAATTACCACAAGATATAAATTATGAAGATATAAAAGGATTAAGATTAGAAGCAAGACAAAAATTAAATAAAATTAGACCAAATTCAGTAGGACAGGCATCTAGAATATCAGGGGTTTCACCAGCTGATATATCAGTATTACTAATTTATTTAGAAACTTTAAAAGAAAGGAAATAGTATGAAGTTAGAAGAATTTTCAATAGAGTTAAAAGAAAAATCTAATAAAATAGATGTAAAAATAAAAGACAAAGAGGTAGAACAATTTTATGAATATATGAATAGCTTATTAGAATGGAATGAAAAAATTAATTTGACAGCAATTACAGAGCCAAAAGAGGTAATTTTAAAACATTTTATAGATTCTATAACAATACAAAAATATATACAAAAAGAAAATTCTGTTGTAGATGTAGGAACTGGAGCCGGTTTCCCAGGAATACCTTTAAATATAGTAAATAATGAAGCAAAGTATACTCTTGTTGATTCACTTAATAAAAGAATAAAGTTTTTAGATGAGATAATAGATAAATTAAATTTGAAGAATATAGAAACAGTACATTCAAGAGCAGAAGATTTTGCAAAAGAAAACAGAGAGACATATGATGTAGCTACATCTAGAGCTGTAGCAGCTTTAAATGTATTATTAGAATATTTATTACCATTAGTAAAAGTTGGCGGACTATGCATATGTATGAAAGGGTCAAATGTGCAAGAGGAAATAGAAGCATCTAGTAATGCTTTAAAAATATTAGGAGGACAAATAGAAAAAGTAGAACAAATAACACTACCAGATAGTGATATTATAAGAAATATTGTTATAGTAAGAAAAGTTACTAAAACATCTTCAAAATATCCACGTAAAGCGGGTTTGCCATCAAAAGAACCACTATAAAAAGAACGCTTTTAGATAATATTTATCTAAAATTTTCATTAAATATTAGAAGACTGAGAATTGCAAAAAGAATGTATAAAAAAAGTCAATAAATATTCAAATAATTATTGACTTTTTTTGTATATTTTTATATTATTAATATGTTAAATAAAAAAGTGATGGAGGTAATTCTAGTGGGAAAAGTAATATCAATAGCAAATCAAAAAGGTGGGGTTGGAAAGACTACAACCGCAGTTAATTTAAGCACTATACTAGCTAAAAGAGGGAAAAAAGTATTAATGATAGATGCAGACCCACAAGGAAATGCAACAAGTGGTCTAGGTATAGATAAAGATGTAAATTTTTCAGTTTATGATGTACTAGTTGATGACATAGAAATAGAAAACACAGTGCAACAAACAATGGTAAAAAATTTAGAAGTATGCCCTTCAAATATCAATTTAGCAGGGGCAGAGGTAGAACTAGTATCTATGATGTCAAGAGAACAAAGATTAAAAGAAAAGATAGATAACCAAAAAGACAAATACGATTATATAATTATAGATTGTCCACCATCATTAGGACTAATTACATTGAATGCATTTACTGCATCAGATAGTGTTTTAATTCCTGTACAATGCGAATATTATGCGTTAGAGGGATTAGGACAACTAATAAATACAATAAATTTAGTAAAAAAACATTTGAACAAAAACTTAACGGTAGAAGGTGCTTTATTAACAATGTTTGACATTAGGACAAACTTATCTAACCAGGTTGTAAAAGAGGTAAATAAATATTTTGAAAACAAAGTATATAAAACAGTAATACCTAGAAATGTTAGATTAAGTGAGGCTCCAAGTTATGGAATGCCAATTTCAGTCTATGACCCAAAATCTAAAGGGGCAAAATCGTATGATAAATTTGTAAAAGAATTTATAAAAAAGAATGAAGAAGAGCAAAAAGCTAAGCATATGAAATAGAAAATTAAAGGGAGGAACTAGAGATGGCTAAAAATACAGGTTTAGGAAAAGGATTAGATGCTTTATTTGCAAATAAAGAAATAATTGAAGAAGTGAAAGAAGAACCTCAAGATGGTGAAGTTGTTCAAAAAATAAAAATTATAGATATAGAGCCAAATAAAAATCAACCAAGAAGAAATTTTGACATGGAATCTATAGAAGAATTAGCAGAATCAATAAAAGTATATGGAGTAATTCAACCTATAATAGTAACTAAAAAGGATGATTATTACGAGATTGTAGCAGGAGAAAGAAGATGGAGAGCCTCTAAAAAGGCAGGACTTACAGAGATTCCTTGTATAGTAAGACAAAATGATGAAAGAAGAAACAAAGAAATAGCTTTAATAGAAAATATACAAAGAGAAGATTTAAACCCAATAGAAAAAGCAAGAGGTTTTAGACAATTAATAGATGAATATGGAATAACACAACAAGCTTTAGCAGATGTAATGGGAATGAATAGAAGTACAGTAACAAACTGCCTACGTATATTAAATTTGGATCCAAGAGTAATAGACTTAGCGTTAGAAGGAAAACTTTCAGAAGGTCATTGTAGGTCATTACTTGCATTTGAACCAGATGAGCAATATGAAATAGCATTAAAAGTAATAGAAACAGGAAAATCTGTAAGAGATATAGAGCAGAATATTAAAAATAAAAAGAATGTAAACAAAACAACAAGGGCAGAAAGAAAAAAATATGAAGCAATATATAGAGATATAGAAGATAGATTCCAAGGATTTTTTGGAACAAAAGTAAAACTAGATGCAGGAATTAGAAGTGGGAAAATCATAATAAAATACGCTAATAATGAAGAATTAGAAAGACTTTTAGATATAATAAATAGGTAAAAATAAATGGAGCATATATTAATTATTATATATGCTCAAAATTTTTTATATTCTAGAAAAATAATCATAGTATGACAAATTTTTGTAGAGTATAAGGCAGAAATTAGATTTTGTAGCAGTTTGCATCACGTACAAAATATTAATTTTTATAAAAAACTAAACAAAGGAGAATGGAAAATGGAGAGTATATTAGAAATATTAAGAACTGATGCTTTTTTGATAATAATGTTAATAGGAATGCTAATACTAATAATATTATATATATTAAATAGTATAAAATTATCTAAATTAAGAAATAGTTATGCACATTTTATGAAAAGATTGGGGAAAGAAGAAAGAATAGATGTAACATTAAATAGATATATGGACAGAATAGAAGAAGTAGCAAAAAATCAAGAAAAATTGAATATATATTGTGATGAATTACAAAAAAACGTAGATGTGTGTGTTCAAAAAATAGGAATTGTTAGGTATAGTGCTTTTAAAGACACAGGAAGCAATTTAAGTTTTGCATTAGCAATATTAGACAAATATAATGATGGTATAGTTTTAAATGGAATATATTCAAGAGAAATGTCAAATATATATGCAAAACCTATAAAGAATGGAACATCAGAATATACTTTATCAGAGGAAGAAAAGCAAGCAATAAAAAAAGCAATAAATGGAGAAAGAGGTTAAATAGATGAATATAAAATTAATTGGAACAGGTGCAATATACACCAAATATAATAGTGCATGTACATTAATAGACAACAAAATAATAGTAGACATGCCAAATGGAACATTAAAACAGTTATTAAAACAAGGTTTAGACTGTAAAGAAATAAAAACAATTGTTATTACACATAAACATGGAGACCATACAGCAGATATACCATTCTTCTTGAAGCATATTTGTGCATATTACAAGGAAAACTACAAAATAACAATAATAGGCCCATTAGGAATAAGAAAAAAAATTATAGAATTGTTTAATGCATATAATTTCGAAGATGAGCAAGAATTTAATAGATTTAATGTAGATATTATAGAAACACTAGATAATGAAATGGAAATAAATGGATATAAGATCAACTCATATCAAGTATCTCATGGAGAAGAAAAGCCTGCATTAGGTTATGTAATAAATAATAAAGTAGGGCTAACAGGAGATACTGGAATGTGTGATGGAGTAAAAAGAATAATACAAAATTCTAAGATATTAATTGCAGATTCATCACTTTTAGAAGGTGATAAATGCCATATGGGAGTAAATAATTTGAGAGATTTGTATACTGAATATGGAAAAGAAATAGTATGTACTCATTTGAGAGATACAACTAGACAATATTTAATAGAAAAACCTATTAAAGGTATAAAAGTAGTAGAAGATTTTGCAGAAATAAATATAGAATAGGCTAATATACATAGCAAGAAATTTTTAGACATTTAAAGATGAAAAAATAAAATTAGTGGTGTACTATATCTAATTTGAAACATAAAAAAATAACATTTATTATAGCAAGTTATATACAGTTTGTAAAACTAAAATTTCTAAAATTTTCTATTGACAAATATAGATTAAATGTGTTAATATATATACTGTTACTGGTATAGATTAGTAGCACTTGCAGAGGTGGTCGAGTTGGTTTATGGCACCAGTCTTGAAAATTGGCGTAGGTTAATAGCCTACCGTGGGTTCGAATCCCACCCTCTGCGCCAAAGAGAAAATAGAAAGCCAGATTTTATACTGGCTTTTTGTTTTTTTATTATAAAACTAAAATGGAGGCTTACCCAAGTGGCTGAAGGGGACAGTTTGCTAAACTGTTAGGGTTCGCAAGGGCCGCGAGGGTTCAAATCCCTCAGCTTCCGCCAAAAAGATACAGAGCAAAATACGCTCTGTATTTTTTTATTAAATAGAGTAACAGAAAAAGGTATTGCAAAGTAAGATATGTTGTGCAATAGAAAAGTTCTTTAAATTTCCTAGTACATATAAGAATTTTTTTAGTATATTTTAATATAATTTATAAAGCTTGAATACTTATAGAAGACTAGTTTTTTTATTTAAAATTGTGTATTGGAAAAGGAAAGTGGTAAGATGAAGACAGGGATTTGCTTTGCGGGTGGGGGAATAAAAGGAGTTGCACATATAGGAGCATTAAAGGCTTTTGAAGAAGAAAATATAAAGTTTGACTACATAGCTGGGACATCATCTGGGAGTATAGTAGCTTGTTTATATTCTATAGGATATAGTGCAGACGAGATTTATGAAATTTTTAAAAAATATGCTAATAAGATAAGATATGTTGATGCGAAAAATATATTTAAATTAATATTCAACCTTATAGTAAAAAGAAAAATACAAATAACAGGTTTGAATAGCGGAAGCAAAATAGAAAAATTAGTTAATAAAGAATGCTTAAAAAAAGGAATAAAAAATATAAATGAAATTAAGACAAATTTGTTAATTCCGTCAATAAATATGTGCACGGGAGAAATATACGTATTTTCTTCAATAAAAAACAGAAATACATATTCAGATGAAATAAAATATATTAATGATATAGATATAGGAAAGGCAGTAATGGCAAGCTGTAGCTATCCTGGAGTGTTTAGTCCAGTAGAATTTGAGGGAGATTTGTTAATTGACGGAGGAACAAGGGAAAATGTTCCATGGAGAGAGCTAAAAGAATGTGGAGCAGATGAGGTAGTTTCTATAGTTTTTCAAAATGAAATAAAAAATAAGAAAGAAATTAATTTTATAGATGTTTTAATGAGAGGGATGGATATACTATGCCATGAACTTGCAAATTACGAACTAGAAGGAGCAGATTACTTAATAAAAATAACAACTAAAGATATTCACTTATTAGATACAAAGAAAATGAATTATTTATATCAACTAGGTTATATAGAAACAAAAGGGAAAATGAAAGAAATAAAGAAAAGAATAGAAAAAAGTGAATAATTATTTATAATAAATAAAATAATATTGCTTATATTAAAATAAAAAACTGTGTAACAATATACATTACACAGTTTTTCAATTTTAAGAATATAATTCTTGTTTATTTACTTCATTTTCAATCTCTATAGATTTAATATGGTTATTTTTATTGTTCAAATTATCTTTAGCAACAGTCATTAAAAGTTTAATTCTATTTGTTTGATTTGCTTCACTTGCTCCAGGATCATAATCTATAGGAGCTATGTTAGCCTCTGGAAATTTATTTCTTATTGTTTTTATAACACCTTTACCAACAACATGATTTGGAAGGCAAGCAAAAGGTTGAACACAAACAATGTTAGGTATACCATGTTCTATATATTCAATCATTTCTGCTGTTAAGAACCAACCTTCACCTGTTTGATTACCTATAGATAAAATATCTTTTACCTTATCCTCTAATTCCCAAATGTTGCAAGGTTGTAAATAACCTTTTTTAGAATTAGCAAGAGCAATACGCTCATCTTTTTCTAATATATCAATTAATTTTATAGCAGTTTTAAATATTTTAGCTTTCATTTTATCTGTTTTTATTAATTGATTAAATGTTATTTTATGAGTTGCTATAAATTTAACAAATCCCATAAAGTCTGGAAGAATGACCTCTGCACCTTCTTCTTCTAATTTATTAGCAACAAAATTATTTCCAAAAGGATGATATTTAATTAAAACCTCACCAACGATACCTACCTTAGGTTTCTCTATAGAAGTGTCTAATTTTATATTCTCGAAGTCATTAACAATATCATAAATACTTTGTTTAAATTCTTTTAAACTTGACTTTTCTAATAATTTTTTACATTTTTCCATCCATTCGTCAAATAGTTTTTGAGTTTCACCTTTATTTACTTCATAAGCTCTATTTTTAGTAAGCATTTTTTGAAGCAAATCGGCATAAACAACCATTTTTAATAGTCTTTCAACTAAAGGCACTGTTATTTTAAAGCCAGGCATTTTTTCCATACCTACAACGTTAAAAGAAATTACAGGAACGTTTTCAAATCCGGCATCTTTTAAAGCTTTACGTATAAATCCTATATAGTTTGTTGCTCTACAACCGCCACCTGTTTGTGACATAATTAAAGCAGTTTTGTTTAAATCATATTTACCAGACTGTAGTGCCTCAATCATTTGACCTGTTGTTAAAATAGATGGATAACAAGCATCATTATTTACATATTTTAATCCAGTTTCAACCGTGTGGTCTGTACATTCACGTAATAATTCAACATTATATCCAGATGCACGTACAGCACTTTCTAATAGTTCAAAGTGAATAGGTGCCATTTGAGGAATTAAAATTGTATAATCCTTTTTCATGTCTTTTGTAAATATTTTCTTTTTACATTCATAATTTCCATTTTCATGTGTTTGCTCTAAATTTTCACGCTTTTTCATACTAGCCAAAAGAGAGCGAATACGAATACGTACAGCACCTAAATTGTTTATTTCGTCTATTTTTATTAGTGTATACATCTTACCATAGCTTGATAATATTTCTTCTACTTGGTCAGTTGTTACTGCGTCAACACCACATCCAAAAGAATTTAGTTGTACTAACTCTAGATTATCCGTTTTGCCGACAAAATCTGCAGCAGCATATAATCGTGCATGATATACCCATTGGTCAACAACTCTTAAAGGACGTTTTGCTTCAGTTAAATGGGAAACGCTATCTTCAGTTAATACACATAGACCTAAACTTGTAATTAAAGTATCTATACCATGATTAATTTCAGGGTCTGTATGATAAGGTCTTCCAGCAAGAACAATACCATGTAAATGGTTATCATTTATATATTTTAATGTTTCTTCGCCTTTTTTCCTAATATCATTCTTATAGTTTTGATATTCTGCTTCAGCTTTTTTAGCAGCTTCTAATACTTCTTTTTTGTTAAAATTGTATTCTTTAAATTCAGGTAAGTCTAATATTGTTTCTGTAAGAGTTTTTGGGTCAAATGGTAAAAATGGATTTAAAAATTTTACATTTTTATCTTTTAACTCTTCAACATTATTCTTTAAAACCTCTGAATAAGAGATTACAATAGGACAATTATAGTGATTATCTGCTTTATCATATTCTTTTCTAGAATATGGAACGCATGGATAAAATATAGTGTTTATTCCTTGTTTTAATAAACTAATAATATGTCCATGAGAAAGTTTGGCAGGGAAGCACACAGACTCTGATGGCATTGATTCCATACCTTTTTCATAAGTCTTTCTATTACTTTTTTCTGAAATAATAACTCTAAATCCTAAGTTAGTTAAAAAAGTAAACCAGAAAGGATAATCCTCATACATATTCAAAACTCTTGGTATACCTATAGTTCCACGAGTAGCCTCTTCTTCAGATAAAGGTATATAATTAAATAATCTTTCATATTTATATTTCATAACATTAGGTAAATTTTTTATTTCAGATAAATTTCCGGCTCCTTTTTCACAACGATTACCAGAAATATATTTAGAACCATTACTAAACTTATTAATTGTAAGTAAACAATGGTTTTCGCATCCATTACAACGTACATGAGAAGTAGTAATTTCTAATTTATCTAACTCATCATTTTTTAATAATGTAGAGTGATATTCCATATCCATGTTAGCTTCATATTGTTCTTTAGAAAGTAAAGCAGCACCATATGCTCCCATTAGACCAGCAATATCAGGTCGTACAACATTTCTTCCAACAATCAACTCAAAGGCTCTTAAGACAGCATCATTGTAAAAAGTACCACCTTGTACAACAATATGAGCTCCTAATGTCTTTACATCTCTTACTTTCATAACCTTTTGAATAGCATTCTTTATAACAGAATATGAAAGACCACTAGAAATGTCTCCAACTGTATAACCTTCTTTTTGAGCTTGTTTGATTTTTGAGTTCATAAAAACAGTACATCTTGAACCTAAATCAACAGGTCTTCTTGCTTCTAGAGCTGAGTTTACAAACTCTTCGATAGTCAAATTTAGACTCTTAGCAAATGTTTCAATAAATGAACCGCATCCAGAAGAACAAGCTTCGTTAAGCATAATATTGTCTATTGCACCATTTTTCATTTTTATATATTTCATGTCTTGTCCACCAATATCAACAATACTAGTAACATTAGGCATAAATTCTTTTGCAGCAGTGTAATGCGCAATTGTTTCTATTTCATTTAAATCTACATTAAGAGCAGTTTGAATAAGTTTTTCGCCATATCCTGTAACACCACTATATCTAACTACAGCTTTTGAAGGAAGTACAGAATAAAACTTTTTCAACATTTTTATAACACTTTGTAAAGGGTTGCCTTCATTGCTACCATATAAAGAATAAAGAAGAGTACCTTCTCTATCTATAGCAACTAATTTAGTTGTTGTAGAACCAGCATCAATACCTACAAATACATCGCCTTCGTATGTAGCTAAATCTCCTTTTTTTACTTTATCCTTTTCATGTCTTTGTTTGAATTCTTCATATTCAGTATTTGTTTTAAACAAAGGAGCTAAAGGATTTGTAGTATTATCATGAGAATTTTTTAGTACTGTTATTTTACTTTTTAGTTTTTCTACAGATACAGGTTTTGTATTTACAGAATCCAAAGCAGCACCTTTTGCAACAAGCAAATGAGCTTCTTCTGGAATTATAATGTGGTCATCTGTTAATTTTAAAGTTTCTATAAAACGAGCTCTTAATTCTGATAAATAATTTAAAGGTCCACCTAAAAAGGCAACTGTACCTCTAATTGGTCTTCCGTTGAGCAAGTCCACTAATAGTTTGATTAACTACTGCTTGAAAAATAGAAGCTGCAATATCTTCTTTAGCAGCACCTTCATTTAATAAAGGTTGAATATCTGTTTTTGCAAAAACTCCACAACGAGAAGCAATTGGATAAATCATTTTGTGATTTTTTGCAAGTTCATTTAAACCTTCAGTATCAGTATTTAGCAAAGAGGCCATTTGGTCTATAAAAGCACCAGTTCCGCCTGCACAAGTACCATTCATACGTTGCTCTATAGATTTGTCAAAATAAATAATTTTAGCATCTTCGCCACCAAGCTCTATAACAACATCCGTTTTTGGAATATATTTTTCAACAGCTCTTTTACAAGAAACAACTTCTTGGATAAATTCTAAATCTAAAAATTTAGCAGCTGACATTGCTCCAGAACCTGTCAAAGCTATAGTAAATTCGCAATTATTAAAGCGATTAATTAAATCTTCTAATACATTACATACTGTATTTTTTGTATCAGAAAAATGCCTTTGGTAGTTAGTATATATAGTGTTTAAATTTTCGTCCATTACGGCTATTTTTACGGTTGTAGAACCTACATCAAGTCCTACATGTAATAATGTGTTCATATAGTTCTCCTTTCGCTTAAAAAGCATTTTACATTAACTATAATTTTATACGGAAATAGGCAGTTTGTCAAACAATTTCACACAATATACACATTAAAATGACCTATATTTTAAATAAAAAATTTTTTGCTAGCTCAAAATGTAAATTAAAATAAATTTGTTCTAAAATCAACTTGTCTAACATAGGAATTAAATAAAAAAATGGAGGGATAGTATGTTAGATTTTAAAAGAATTATTACTATTGTTATAATAATATTATTAATAATAGGTGTTACAACAGGAATATATTTTTATATTAATAAAGATGAAAAAGAGCAAGAGATAATTCCACAAGAAGAAATAACAGAAGAGCAAATGAGGCAAACTATAGTATCATTATATTTTAAATCAGAAGAAAAACTAATACCAGAGGCAAGATTGATAGATGTAAAAGAATTATTAGAAAATCCATATAGAAAAATAATAGAAATGTTAATAGAAGGACCAAAGAGTGAAAAATTAGAAGGAACTATTCCAGAAGGAACAAAAATAAATAAAATAGAAAAAGAATCTGATACATTAATAATTGATTTTTCTAAAGAATTTATAGAAAATCATAAAGGAGGAGAAGTGCAGGAAAAATTAACAATTAATTCTATAGTAAATACAGTTACAGAATTGACGGAAATTAATTCTGTAAGAATACTAATAGATGGAGAAAAAGATAAATCTTTTAAAGATAAAAAAATAAATTTTGTAGAAGAATTTAAAAGAATTAGCACCTAAAAATTTTATATAAATTAATACATTTACATACATTATTAAAATTGCACAAAAAATGTTCAACTTCAAATAAACAATTTAATTTATTTGAGATAAAAGAATTATTATTGCATTTTTTATTATTATAGTTACAACAATTACATTTTTTATATCCATTAATATTCATAATAAATCACCTTAATATATGATATGAAAAAATTTATTTAATGTTATTCAATTTTTATATTAATAAATAATTTAAAAATAATTAATATAGTAATTAGTAAAATGTAATAGAAAATGTTTAATAAATAACTAACAAATAAGATAAAAAATAGTAATTAAAAAAATATAAATAATATTTAATATAATAATTAGTAAAATAAAAAAATAAAAATATTTAATATAAAAATTAATAAAATAAAAATAATGAAAAAATTAATATTAAATATGATAATTTATTATTAATAAATTATAAAATTATTATAATAAAATAGAAAAATAAAATTAATTATAAATAATTATATAAAAATTAATTTAATTTATAAATGTCAAAAAGACAAATTGAAAAATAATTAAAAAATAAATATAAAAAACTAATTAAATAGTAAAAAAATAAAAATAAGTATAATTATTATTTTATAATATGCTTATTTTTTTATTTATAAAAAAATAAAAGAGACATTAAAAAATCCTGAAAAGAAGTATACATAAATTTACAAAGAAAAGCAAAAGAGAAAAAAGAAAAATAAAAACAAAATAGAATAAGAGTAAAAGTAAAAAAGTTTTAGAAAACTACTTTATAATTAATAAAGATTAAAGAAATATTATAAAAATGTGTGAGAAGTAAAATGAGAAAATTATCGGAATAGAGGGAAATAGAGAAAATTATAATATGACGAAAACGGTAAACATAAAAACAAAAAATCAAAAGTAAAAATAAAGAAAAGTGTTGAAGTTAAATGTATAAAATAATTGAAAAAAATAATAAAGGCTTTGTTAATTAATAATAAAGAAAAAAATATAAAAAGGATAAAAAATGAGAAAAAGTAAAATAACAAATAGAAATATATATTATAAAAAAATTAATATTAAATATTGTGACAAAAAAATAAATTAATAATAGAAGAAAAATTGATGATAAAAAAATAAAAAAGAAAAAATAGATAAAATGTCAAAAAGACAAATATATTATAAAAGCCAAAGACAATATTTAATAAAAAATAGATTAAGTACAATTTTATTTTTGGATTTTAAAAATTAAAACAGTGATATAAAAAATAAAATAATATATACAAAAAATAAAACAAAAAAATTAAAAATAAATTATATAAAATAATTTAAAAATTAAATTAATAATTATTTTATAAAAAATAAAACGAGAAAATATAAAAAATAAAAAGATAAAATTAAAAAGATTATATAAAATAATTTAAAAATTAAATTAATAATTATTTAGTAAAAAATAAAATGATAAAATACAAAAAAGAAAATAAAAAAATTAAAAATATATTTTATAAAAAAATGAAATAAAAAAATATATAATTAAAATTACTTTTTGTAAAATAATTTGAGAATTAAATATAATAATTATTTAATAGTAAAAAAATGATGAAATCTGTAAAAAAATGTAGTATAATTATATAAAAATAAATGGAGAAAAGCAATGGAAGAATTATTAAAAGAAAATGAAAGAATTGATGATTTAGAATATAAAGGACTAAAAATTATTCAAAAAAATGATGGATTTTGTTTTGGAATAGATGCGGTGCTATTATCAGATTTTGCAAAAGAAATAAGAAATAATAGTAATGTTTTAGACTTAGGAACAGGTACAGGAATTCTAAGTATATTACTTTGTGCAAAAACTAATTTGAATAAAATATATGGAGTAGAAATTCAAAAAGATATCGCAGATATGGCGACTAGAAGTGTAAGAATGAATAATTTAGAAGAAAAAGTCCAAATAATTAATATGGATATAAATGAATTAGAAAATAAATTTAATACAAATTATTTTGATAGCATTGTGACAAACCCACCATACAAAAATAAGAATACAGGCGTAACAAATGAAAATGAATATAAATATATATCTAGGCATGAAACAACAGCTGAATTAAAGGACTTTATTAAAATTAGTTTTAAAATGTTAAAAGATAAAGGCTCTTTGTATATGGTACATAGACCTGAAAGATTAGTAGACATTATAAGTGAATTAAGGAATAACAAATTGGAACCTAAAAAAATAAAATTTGTATATTCTAATATTAATAAAGAACCAAAATTAGTTTTAATAAAAGCTGTGAAAAACGGAAATAAATTTTTACAAGTTGAAAAGCCGCTTTTTGTTTATAAAGAAAATGGTGAATATACTGATGAAATTTTAAAAATATATAATAAGAAAGAGGAAATGTAAAATGGAAGGAAAATTATATTTAGTAGCAACTCCAATCGGTAATTTAGAAGATATTACATTAAGAGCTATTAGAATTTTAAAAGAGGTAGATATTGTTGTGGCAGAAGATACTAGACAAACATTAAAATTGCTTAATCATTTAGAAATAACAAAACCACTAATAAGCTATCATAGACACAATGAGGATATAAAAGTAGATGGATTAATAGAAAAATTAAAAAATGGTCAAAGCATAGCATTAGTTTCAGATGCTGGAACACCAGTTATATCAGATCCTGGAGAAATAATAGTAAAAGAGGCAATAAAAAATAATATAGAAATTATTCCAATACCGGGAGCATGTGCACTAATTAATGGATTAATTGCTTCTGGGTTAGATAGTAAAGAATTTTGCTTTTTAGGATTTTTATCATTAAATAAAAAAATAAGAAAAGAAAAATTAGAAGAAATAAAAGATGAAAATAGAACTATTATTTTATATGAAGCTCCACATAAAATTTTGAATACACTAGAAGATTTACAAAATGTTTTAGAAAATAGACAAGTTGTTGTTGCAAGGGAAATTACAAAAATTCACGAAGAGTTTATACGAGGAACAGTAACCGAAATATTAGAAAAATACAAGGAACCAAGAGGAGAACATATTATAATAATACAAGGAAATAATACAACTAAAAAAGAGATGCAAAATGAATTATTAAATTCTATGAGTATAGAGCAACATTATAAATATTATGAAAAACAGGGATTTTCTAAAAATGAAATAATAAAGAAAATTGCTAAAGATAGAAATGTAAATAAAAATGATATATATAAAATGTTTATAAATTAAATAATAAAAAATATATTATAAATAAATTAATAAAAAAATATGATATAAAATTTGTATAAAATAAAAAAAGCTAGAAAATTTAATTATTTATATTAATTAAATTTCTAACTTTTTTTATTTTATATAATTTAAATTGATAATTACTCTTCTTCACCAATGGATTTAATTTGTTTTAAACACTTATTACAAATTAGTTTATCCTTATATTCTACTAATTTTTTTGTGTTTCCACAGAAGAAGCATGATTTTTCATATTTCTTTAAAACAATATATGAACCATCTACAAATATTTCAATAGGATCTTTTTCTGCTATTTGAAACTGATTTCTTAATTCTATTGGAATTACAACTCTGCCTAGTTCATCAACTTTTCTAATAATTCCTGTTGATTTCATCTTTTTTCTTTCTCCTCCTTTATTCGCCTTTTTTCGACAAAAAACTCTATAAATATAATATCATAAATAAGAGAAAATCGCAACAAAAAAAGTAAAATTTTGTAAAAATAATTATATTTTATTGAAATAGAAAGCTTTAATTTTTTAAAAATATGAAAAAAATGTAAAAAGTAATAAAAAAATTTTATACGTTTTAATTTGTATTTTATAAAAAGTATCATAGTATTATAAAATTTTGAGGAATATAAATATAAAAAAATAGGCTTTGTAATAGTGGGCGCTGTATACAAAGTTTAAATCTGTTTATTTATTAGAATAAATAAATTAATTAATCATAAAATTAAATGGAGGTATAAAATGTTAAATATTTTGTGGCCAATATTTATAATAGGTTCATTTGTGTATGCTATTTTAAATGGAAATGTAGAAAGTGTAAATAATTCGATATTTGAATCTACTTCAAGTGCAGTTCAATTATCAATTACTTTTTTAGGAACAATGTGTTTGTGGAATGGCATAATGAAGATTGCTCAAAAGACTACTTTTGTAGAAAGATTAACACGTAAAATGAATCCGATAATTAATTTTTTGTTTCCAGATATGAAAAAGAATGATAAAGCTAAAGAAGAAATATCTATGAATATAATAGCAAACATATTAGGACTGGGAAACGCGGCAACACCATTAGGTTTAAAGGCTATGAAAACTATGCAAAAAGATAATTTGAAAAAAGATACAGTTTCAGATGCAATGGCAATGTTTATTGTTATTAACACTGCATCTTTGCAATTAATACCAACAACAGTAATTGCTATAAGAGCATCACTTAATTCGCAAAATCCAACTAATATAATTTTACCGGTATGGGGAGCAACTATTATTGCAGCATTTTGTGGAATTTTAGCAACTAAAATATTTATAAAAATAGATAAAAAAAATAATAGCTTATAAATAATATTAAATAAATAATATTAAATAAATAATATAAATAAAAAATATAAATAAAAATATAAATAAAAATATAAATAAAAATATAAATAAAAATATAAATATAAAAATAAATAAAAATATAAAATAAAAATATAATATAAAAATATAAATAA